>JBMNPP010000077.1:0-11368 GCA_050943675.1 Brooklawnia sp. | reverse complement strand
TGTGCGCCCTCGTTGCCCGCTGGACGCACCACCCTGGCGTACTGGTTGCCGACCGCGGCCTGGCCGCGGGCGACCTGTCCTGTGGTGAATTGCTCAAGCAGCATCGCCACCGACTGAAGCACATCAAGCGGCTCGAATCCAGCCACGACCACCGGGAGGTTGTACTCAGCGGGAAGGAAGTCGAATGCCCGGGTGCCGACCACGGTCGCGACGTGGCCGGGCCCGATGAAACCGTCCACCGCGGTGTCGCCGTCGTTGACGATGGCGCGCAGCGGCGGCTCGATGGTGACGTGGTTGCTGAACACCGAGAAGTTCTCGATCTGCTCGGCCTTCGCCTGGGCCAGGGTGACCGCAGTCGAAGGTGCGGTGGTCTCGAACCCGACAGCGAAGAAGATGACCTGCTGGTCGGGGTTGTCGCGGGCGACCTGCAGCGCATCCAGCGGTGAGTAGACGAATCGGACGTCGGCACCGCGGGCCCTGGCCTGCATCATCGACGACTTCGAGCCGGGCACCCGCATCATGTCACCGAATGTGGTCATGATGACGTCGGGCTGCTCAGCCAGCCACAGGCCGTCGTCGACCCGCCCCATCGGGATCACGCAGACCGGGCAGCCCGGTCCGTGCACCAGTTCGATGACCTCGGGCAGCAGGTTCTCGATGCCGTAGCGGTAGATCGTGTGGGTGTGGCCGCCGCAGATCTCCATCAGCGATATCGGACGCTCCAGGCGGCCCGCCAGTTGTTCGATCCGCTTGATCAGTTTGCGGGCACCAGCAGGATCGCGGAACTCGTCAACGTATTTCATGATTCCGCATCAGCCTCGATCGCGGTGGTGGCGAAGGCCTCCAGTTCGGATTCAAAGGTATCCCCACCCAGTTTCTGGATCTGGTCAAGCGTGATCGCTGCCTCTTCAGCGTCGATCTTGCTGAGTGCGAACCCGACATGGACCAGCACCCAGTCGCCGATCTGCAACCCTTCCTCGACCAACAGGTCGGTGGAAATCATCCGCTCGACCCCACTGATGGCCACCTTTGCACGGCCGACCATGGGGTCGGGGATCTCGACAACTTCGGCAGGAACCCCTAGACACATGGCATTATCCTGCCATGGATCCCCGCAATCGACTCAATGCAGACCCCTCCGACGTGAACCAGCGAATCAACAGGGTGCGCAGTCGTGGCGAGCGACTCACCGACGAGTTCGTGACGCTGACCCATGGTGCGGGTGGCAAGGCATCTGCTGCGCTGGTCGACCAGGTTTTCGTGCCCGGCTACGGCAATGAGGTGCTCAGCGACCTCGGGGACGCCGCGGTGGTCGATCTGGCCGCGCTGGGAGTAGCGGCCGGGGGCCGGCTGGCCATCTCGACCGACTCGTATGTGGTCAGCCCGATCAGGTTCCCGGGCGGGTCGATCGGTGACCTGGCCATCAACGGCACAGTCAATGACCTGGCAGTGAGCGGGGCGGTCCCCCAACTGATCAGTGCCGCATACATCCTCGAGGAGGGCCTGCCGATCGCCACACTGCGTGAGGTGGTCGCCGACATGCAGGCTGCCGCCCAGGCGGCCGGGGTGCGCATCGTCACCGGCGACACCAAGGTGGTGCCGCACGGTGCCGGTGACCAGCTGTACATCACCACTGCCGGGGTGGGGATCGTCCCGGCCGGTCGGGAACTGGGCCCGCAACAGGTACGTCCCGGTGATGCCGTCATCTGTTCGGGCCCCATCGCCGACCACGGGATGGCGGTGCTGCTGGCCCGCGGTGACCTGGCGATCGAGGCACCGATCGAATCGGATACCCGCTCAGTCGCCGAACTGGTGGCTGCACTGCTCGAGGCCGCACCGCAGGCCCGATGGCTTCGCGATGCCACCCGCGGCGGGCTGGGCACCGTCCTCAACGAGTTGGCGCAGGACACCGGGCTGGGTGTGGTGATCGAGGACGGCAAGATCACGGTGCGCGACATGACCCGGGCAGCCTGCGACATGCTGGGCATCGACCCGCTCTACGTGGCCAACGAGGGCATGTTCGTCGCGGTGGTGCCGGCCGACTCGGTTGATGCGAGCCTGACCGCACTGCAGGGGCTGCCCGGCGGTGAACAGGCCTGTGTCATCGGCCGGATCGTGGCCGAGCCAGCAGCCAGTGTGGTACTGGTCACCGGTTTCGGCGGCACCCGCATGGTCGACATGCTGGTCGGTGATCCGCTACCCCGAATCTGCTGACGGCTGCGCGCAGTCAGCCAGCCTGCCGTCGGCGACCAGGCGCGCTGCCCAGGCCTGCCCCAGCGCCAGGCCACCATCATTGGCGGGCACCAACTGGTGGGTCAGCACGGTAGCCCCACAGGCCCCCAACCGCTGCGTCAGCAGCCGTGAGAACAAGCGGTTGGCCAGCACTCCCCCGGTCAGCCCGATCGTGGTCGTGCCCGCCAGGCTGGCCTGGGCGAGCAGTTGCGCAGCGAACCAGGCCGCCAACTGGTCGTGGAAACCCCAGGCCCGCTGTTCGACGGATTCACCCGCGCTGCCGACCAGTGTGCTGAAGGCCTCCCGAGGATGATCGGGGGCGCCCTGCACAGGGCTCGCCGTCCCGGCACCCGCCCAACGCGCGGCAGCCTGTTCCAGCAGCATGGCCGGGTGCGCCTCGTAACCCGCGTTGAGGCACAGGCCGGTGATGGCGGCCGCAGCATCGAACAGCCGGCCAGTCGAACTGGTCTGCACCACACCCAACCCGCTGCTCAGCTGCGATTCGACCAACCGCAATTCAGCTGGTGGGGCGGCCTGGACGGCCGGGGTGGCGCTGATGTCGAATTGCCAGGCCCGGGCCAACCCGAGGGCGACCCGCCAGGGATGCCGGATCGCCCGGTCGCCACCGGCCAGCGGGTAGTGCGGCAGATGGCTGGGCCGCTGCCAGCGCACGGATCTCTCATCGATGTCGACCCGCAGGATCTCGCCACCCCAAATGGTCTGGTCCGGCCCGTAACCGGTTCCGTCGAGGGCACCGACGATGAAGGTGCCGGAATCGACCTGGTGCTCACAAAGCAGCGCCAGCGCGTGCGCCAGGTGGTGCTGCACGCAGACCAGTTCCGTGCCGGGGTGCCGGGCAACGTACTTCTGGGCCCAGTTGCTGGTGGTGTAGTCCGGGTGCAGATCGGTGGCCACGACCCGGGGGGACGCCCGTCGCATCCGCACCAACTGGTCGACCGAGGCCTCGAAGGCCTGCTGGGCTGCCAGCGACCCCATCTGGCCCAGGTGCGCTGACAGGTGCACCTGGTCGCCGACGGCCAGGCCGCAGGCGTTCTTCAGCTCACCACCAGTCGCCAGCACCACCGGGCCATGGATGGGCATCGGCAGCGGCAACGGCGCATAGCCGCGCGAGCGTCGCACGGGCAGCACCTGGCCGGCGGCGTCCGATAGCAGCACTGAATCCTCGACCGGGACGTGGATCGGCCGGTCATGCAGCAGCAGCGCGTCAGCAAGGTGGCCCAGGGTCTGGCGTGCCTCGCTGTTGCGGTGGCACAGGGGTTCTTCGGACAGGTTGCCCGAGGTGGCCACCAGCACCAGCCCGGGGTCATCGAACAGCAGGTGGTGCAAGGGTGTGTATGGCAGCATCACCCCGAGTTCGGCCAGTCCGGGCGCGACCTGCGGGCACAGGTCGTAGCTGGCGGCCATCGGCGCGATGACGATCGGGCGGGCGGGGCTGGCCAGCAACGCGCTCTGCGCGGGGCTCAGCCGGGCCAGCGATGCGGCACGGGTCGGGTCGGCCGCCATCACCGCGAACGGTTTGGCGCTGCGCCGTTTGCGTTCGCGCAACAGGCCGACCGCGTCGGGGTTGCGCGCATCGCACATCAGGTGGAAACCACCCAGCCCCTTCACCCCGAGCACCTGCCCGTCAGCGAACCGGTGCATCGCCTCGGCGATCGGATCGCCTGCCCAGCGCTGCCCGCTGGCGGTGTCCTCGAGCCACAACTGGGGGCCGCAATCAGGGCAGCAGGTCGGTTGGGCGTGGTAGCGCCGGTCGGCCGGGTCGGTGTATTCGGTGTGGCAGGCCGGGCACAGCTGGAAGCCGGCCATCGTGGTGGCGGGCCGGTCGTAGGGCAGGTCGGTGATGATGCTGAGCCGCGGCCCGCAATTGGTGCAATTGGTGAACGGGTACCGGTAGCGACGGTCGTCCGGGTCGGCCAACTCGGCCAGGCAATCAGTGCAGGTGGCCACGTCCGGCGGAATCAGGGTGCGCAGCCCCGGCTCGTGCTGGCTGGCCACGATGTTGAAGCCCTGCTCACCGGCCAGCACCGGCAGGGCAGTGTTGGTGGTGGCCAGCACGATGGCCAGTGGCGGCAGACTGGCCAGCAGATCAGCCCAGAACTGGTCGAGCCCGGCAGGGGCACCCTGCACCTCGATGAACACCTGCTGGTCGTCATTGCCGCACCAGCCGCTCACCTGGTGGCGGGCCGCCACAGTTGCGACCCGGGGCCTGAAGCCGACGCCCTGCACCACGCCACGCACCTGGTAGCGGCGCCGGACAAGGCTGGTCATGGCTGGCAGCATATAGCTTGTGCACGAGCTGGCATTGTCCCAACAGGTGGCCTCGATTGTTTCCCGAGCGGCCACCGGACGGGTTGTCCGCTCGGTGCAGGTAGAGGTCGGGGCGCTGCGCCAGGTGGTGCCCGACGCACTGGCCTCGGCCTGGCAGTTCGTCATCGCCGGCACCGGATTGGCCCGGGCCGAACTGCAGATCAGCCCCACCCCGGCAGTCGTGGCCTGCCAGGCCTGCGCCGCGCACTCACAGTTGGGCCCCGAGCTTGGTTTCCACTGCCGCTCCTGTGGCAGCCAGCAGACCACAGTGGTCTCCGGCGAAGAGTTCCGGGTGCTGTCCATCGACGTCGAACAGCCGGTGCAGCCTGCCGCGCACGAGCCGCTACAGTGAGCATCGAAGGCTATCTTGGCTACTCGGGGCACAGTAAATGCACCGGCGGGTGCCAGACGCTGATCGAGGGGGATCTGCAATGGGACGTTTCCATCGCCATGACGACGGCACAGAGCATGCGCACGACCACGACCACCACGACCACGACGTCGACCCCGATCTGATCGGGGACCACTCCGGTTATGCGACCGGCCGCGAACGCATCGAGGTGCTGGAGGACATCTTCACCGAGAACGACCGCAAGGCAGCAGCCAACCGGGCCGCCTTCGAAGCGGCAGGCGTGCAGTGCGTCAACCTGATGAGTTCACCTGGTGCCGGCAAGACCATGCTGCTGCAGCGCACCCTGGACGAGGTGGCCGGCCAGTTGCGGGTCGGCATCGTCGAGGGCGATATCGAGACTGCACTGGACGCCGACCGGCTGGCTGGCCGCGGCGCCCAGATCTCGCTGTTGAATACCGGCGACGGATTCGGTGGTGAATGCCACCTGGACGCCCCAATGGTGGCCAAGGCCCTGGGCGGACTGGATCTGACCAGCCTCGACCTGGTGGTGGTTGAGAATGTCGGCAACCTGGTGTGCCCGGCCGAGTTCGATGTTGGCGAGCACCGCAAAGCGATGGTCTTCTCGATCACCGAGGGTGAGGATAAACCACTGAAATATCCGGTGATGTTCCGGTCGGTGGAGGCCGTGGTGGTCAACAAGATGGATCTGGCCCCATACCTGGATTTCGATTTCGAATTGTTCCGGAAGAATCTCGCGGCCGTCAATCCGACGGCGACAGTGATCGAATTGTCCGCCAAAACTGGGGTTGGCATGGCCGAATGGCTGCAGTGGCTGCTAGCGGCACCGGTTGAAACGCACTAGCATCAGGATCATCCACCGACACGGTGACCGAGGGGGGCGGCAATGGTGCCGAACCGAAAGGGATTTTGCCATGGGTTACGAATTGCATGGGTGGCAATCGGGGACGCTTGCTGAAAACCTCGAAACAGCGGGGGTATCACGACGATCGTTCATGAAGTATTGCACCTGGCTGGCCGGCGCCATGTCGGCCGGCGCCGTCGGGATTGGCGCGGCCGGCGGGTCCACCGCGAACGCCGCCACTGCGGAGGAGATCGCCGAGAAACTCGGCGGGGTCACCAAACCCAATGTGGTGTGGCTGCAGTTGCAGGAATGCACCGGGTGCATGGAATCGACGCTGCGGGCCAGCGGCACCACGGTGGAAGACCTGGTGCTGTCACTGCTGTCGGTCACCTACAACGAACTGGTGATGGCACCGTCGGGTCATGCCGCCGAGCAGGCGCTGGACGACACCAACGCCGAACCGCACATCCTGGTGGTCAACGGTTCGGTTCCGCTGGCCGATGACGGCATCTACTGCACGATCGGCGGCAAATCGGCCGAGCAGGTGCTGCTCGAATCGGCCGAGAACGCGACTGCGATCCTCGCCGTCGGCGCCTGCGCGGTCTACGGTTCGGTGCAGGCCGCCAAACCGAACCCCACCAACGCGGTCGGGGTCGACGAGATCATCCGCGACCGGCCGGTCATCAACGTGTCGGGTTGCCCGCCGATCGGCGAGGTCATCACCGCCACCCTGGCCTATATCCTCACCTACGGCGATGTGCCGAAGACCGATGCCCAGGGCCGTCCGCTGTTCGCCTATGGCCAGCGGATCCACGATTCATGCCAGCGGCGCCCGCACTACGACGCAGGCCAGTTCGTCCGCACCTTCGACGACCAGGGTGCCCGGCAGGGCTGGTGCCTCTACGACGTCGGTTGCAAGGGGCCCAGCACCTTTGCGCCCTGCCCGATCACGCAGTGGAACCTGCAGACCAGTTGGCCGATCGGGGCCGGGCACCCGTGTATCGGGTGCACCGAGAAGGACTTCTTCGACCGGTTCACCCCCTTCTACGACATCCTGCCCGCGGTGCCGGGGCTCGGGATCGAGGCAACCGCCGAGAAGGTCGGCTGGGGCGTCACCGGTGCCGTCGCGGGTGGGGTGGCCCTGCACGCGGCCATCACCGGCGTCCGCTCGGCGACCGCGCGCCGCGAGGCAGAGTCTGCGGTACCGCTGAGCGCATTCGGTGATGTCGAACACACCGGCGAACCCATCACCACCGAAGAACCGGCACGAGCCGAAGAAGCGGTCCCATCCGACGAGCAGGGAAAGGCTGAGTAACAATGGCCACCGAACGAGTAGTCATCGATCCGATCACCCGGATCGAGGGTCACCTGCGCATCGAACTGGAGACCGCGAACAAGAAGATCACCAAGGCGTGGAGCAACAGCACCATGTTCCGCGGCATCGAAGAGATCCTGCAGGATCGTGACCCCCGCGACGCCTGGGCGTTCACCCAGCGGATCTGCGGGGTGTGCACCACCACGCACGCCATCGCATCGGTCGTCGCGGTCGAGAACGCCATCGGCTCCAACCCGCCCACCCAGGGCCGGTTGATCAGGGCGATGGTGCTCGCCTCGCAAGAGGTACACGACCACACCGTGCACTTCTACCACCTGCACGCCCTCGACTGGGTGAACGTGGTTTCTGCCGCCAGCGCCGACCCGCAGGCCGCCGTCGAATTCGCTCAGGCGATCGGCTCGACCTGGCGCGGCAACTCGCTGGAGAAGTTCACCAAGGTCAAGGAAACCGTGCAGGCAGTGCTCGATTCGGGCCAGCTGTCGATCTTCACCGGCGGCTACTGGGACCACCCGGACTACCGGCTGCCCCCCGAAGCGAACCTGATGGCCGTCTCGCACTACCTGGACGCCCTTGAATTCCAGCGTTCGATGATCCGCATCAACACCGTCTTCGGTGGCAAGAACCCGCACCCCAACTTCCTGGTTGGCGGGATGGCGTGCACGATCGACCCGAGCAGCAGTGAATCGATCAACCAGGTGCAGGTCGACCAGATCAGGTCATGGGTGGCCGAATCCAAGGAATTCGTCCTGGACTGCTACTGGCCCGATGTCAAGGCCATCATGGGCGTCTACAACGACTACTTCGATATCGGTGCCGCCCAGCCCAACTTCCTGGCAGTCGGCATGGGTGGGGCAACCTACGCGGGCAACCCCGCCGAGGACGCCACCGCCGAGGTCGTCGGTGGGGTCACCCCGGGGGTAATCCTCGACGGCGACCTTTCGACGGTGCACCCGTTCGATCCCGAGAAGATCACCGAATACATCAGCTCCGCCTGGTATTCCTACACCGACGGCGATGTCGGGCTGCACCCGACCAGGGGCGAAACCACCGTGGCCTACACCGGCCCGAAACCGCCGTTCGACTGGCTGGGCGACAGCGACAAGTACACCTGGAGCAAGGCACCCCGCTATGACGACAAGCCCGTGCAGGTGGGCCCGATGGCCAGGGTGCTGCTCGCCTACGCCCAGGGCCACGAACGCACCCGTGAACTCGTCGCCGAGGTCACCGAGGCAGCCGGGGTGAAGCCTGAACAGTTCAACTCGACAGCAGGCCGGGCCGTCAGCCGCGGCCTGGAGGCCGTCACGACCGTCGAGCACCTGGAAGAAGTCTTCGGACGGTTCGTCGAGAACCTGCAGAAGGGCGACATCGACGTCTTCGACGCCACCAGGTGGGAGCCCAAGAGCTGGCCCGAGCAGGCGTCCGGATACAGCCTGGTCGAGGTCGCCCGCGGCAACCTGAGCCACTGGGTTGATGTCACCGACCAGAAGATCTCGCACTACCAGGCGGTGGTTCCCACCACCTGGCTGGCTGGAGGCCGCGACGCCATGGGCGTCCAGGGCCCCTACGAGGAGGCACTGGCCGGAAACGGCGAGCACCCACTGGTGGACTCCCAGCAGCCACTGGAAGTGCTGCGCACCATCCACTCCTTCGATCCGTGCATGTCGTGCGGCGTCCATGTGCTCGACACCGAAAGCGGCGAGGGCATCGACGTAGTGGTGTCGTCATGAGCACCGACACGGCTCCCCCACAAGTAGAGATCGGGCCCCCGATCTCGGGCAGTGAAATCAGTTCGCGCAGGGTCGGGCTGCTGGCAGCGATCACGTCGGCGGCCAGCGACGACCCGGTCGACCAGGCACTGGGCGCGCATGTGCACCCCGATGACACCGAGCTGCCGTTCATCCATGTTGATGACGGGCAGGTCGATCCGGCCCGGCAGGACCGCAGGTACCAGTTGGCCACGGTGCGCGACTACGTCGACTCCAGCGGCCGCACCAAGGATGTCGTGGTGATGCGCGGTGACCTTGAGGCGGTGCTGGATGCCACCAAGGCACCCCGCAACATCAGGGCACTGAACAGGCGCAATGCCCAAATGGTTGCCCAGCGCGGCTACCGCTCACTGGCAGTGGCCACAGCCCCGCTGGCCGCCGACGGCAGCCTCGGCGAGTACACCGTTTACGGCATCGTGCCGGTGCGGGTGGCCGCGCCCGGCGACTTCCAGCAGGACGCCGCCGCCCGCCCCGGCGAGTGGGTGCGCGTCAACCTGTGGACCGGTCTGCTGCGGGTGCAGCACTGGGCCAATGTCGTCGCGGTCTTCGTGCTGAGCTGCACCGGCTACTACATCATGGATCCGTTCTTCGGCCCCTGGCACCACGACGGGATCGAGACCGGCTACTTCATGGGCTGGGTGCGGATGATCCACTTCGTGACAGCGTTCCTGTGGCTCGGCATCGGGTTGACCAGGCTGGTGCTGCTGTTCATCTCGCGTGACCGTTACCTACGCTGGCGGGCGTTGTGGCCGCTGTACAACAAGGAAGACGTGCGCAATATGGGCAGGACCGCGCAGTACTACCTGTTCTTGCGCAAGGACGCCCCGTTGTACCTGGCCCACAACCCGCTACAGCAACTCACCTACACCGCGGTGTACGTGGTCGGCATCCTGCAGATGGCCATCGGGTTCTCGATCTACGCGGTCTACCACATGGACAACCCGTTCTGGCGGCTCGTCGCGACCCCGGCCAACTGGGTGGGTCTGCCAAACCTGCGGATCGCCCACACGATGATCATGTTCATGCTGTGGGCATTCGTCATCGCGCACATCTACCTCGCGGTGCGGGCCGACTCGATCGAACGCCACGGCGGCCTTTCTTCGATGTTGAACGGTGGGGTGTGGCTGCGACGCGGCTCGCGCCCAGTGGACGCACCGGAGGTGGAGTGAGCCAGCCAATCACTGTGCTGGGTGTCGGCAACACCATCATGGGTGATGACGGCATCGGTCCAGCGATCCTGGCCAGGCTCCAGGAATTGCGTGGCGAACTGGTGGGTGTGCACTTCGAGGACGGCGGCCTGGGTGGCCTGCAATTGCTCGATGTGGTGCAGGAGTGCCAGCGGCTGCTGATCCTGGACGCGGTCGCCGACAGCCAGCCTGCCGGGACGGTGGTGCGGTTGACCGGCGACCAGGTGCCCCGACTGTTGTCGAAGAAGATCTCACCACACCAGGTGGGTCTGCTGGATGTGCTGACCGCGGCCCGGTTGCTCGGTCAGGAACCCGAGATCGTCGAGGTGGTCGGGGTGATACCCGAACTGGTCGACCTGCAGGTGGAACTCACTGCCACGGCCAGCCGCGCGATCGAACCGGCCGCCCAACTGGCCTGCCAGGTGCTGGATGAATGGCTGGCCGATCAATGATCGGAACAGGCTCAGACCTCGAGGTCGACCCAGGCGATCTCGAATTCGCGGCCCTTCGGCATCGCCGGAGTGATCGCGTCACACACCGGGCAGGCCAGTGCGAAGAATTCGTCGATCGGCTGGTCGGCCTGGCAGTCCTGGCACCACACGGTGGCCGGCACCCAATCGACCTGCAATTGCGCGCCCGCGACACGGCTGCCCGAACACGCCATCGGCCAGGAACCCTCCAATGCCTCCCGCACCACCCCGGCGGCCGTCCCGACCCGCAACGCGACCGTGCGCACACCGCGGGCGTCCGCTTTGTCTGCGGCATCGCTGACCGCAGCAACCACACCTCGCAGCAGGCCCAATTCATGCATGACCTCATCTTGGCAGGCCGGGCATGAGTGGCACCCAACGGATCGACCTGAACGCCCTTGTCTCACCCGCTGCGGCCCGGGTGGTGGTGCAGGTTGACCCCGGCGGCCAGGTGCGCGAGGTGTCCTTCGACCTGGCGGGCCTGCCCAGGGTCGACCAGTTGCTTATCGGACGCCCTGTCGCCGAGGTGCCCGGGCTGGTGGAGCGGTTATGTGGCATCTGCCCGGCCGCGCACCACCTGGCCGGGGTCGCTGCACTCGAGACTGTGCTGGGTGTGCGTGAACTACCGATGGCCGCCCAGCGGGCCCGTCGGCTGTTGCACCTGGCCTCGGTGCTCGACAACCACGCAGTGCGGTACTTCCAGGTCGACCGGGATGCCGCGCTGCGGCTGCGCCGGGTCGCCAGGCAGGCGATGACTGCGGCTGGTTCACCCGGGCACTTCCCCTCCACAGCGATACCGGGTGGCGTGAACGGTGTTGTTGAGCCGCACCTCGTG
>JBMNPP010000076.1:0-11425 GCA_050943675.1 Brooklawnia sp. | reverse complement strand
GCGGGAACGCCACGATCCTGCTGAAGCGTGAGGACCTGAACCACACCGGCTCGCACAAGATCAACAACGTGATCGGCCAGGGCCTGCTCACCAAGCGGATGGGCAAGACCCGGGTCATCGCCGAGACCGGGGCAGGCCAGCATGGCGTGGCCACCGCGACCATCGCCGCCCTGCTCGGTTTCGAGTGCCGGGTCTACATGGGCAGGGTCGACACCGAGCGTCAGGCCCTCAACGTGGCCCGCATGCAGTTGCTCGGTGCCGAGGTCGTCGCGGTGGAGGCCGGCAGCCAGACGCTCAAGGACGCCATGAACGAGGCCATGCGCGACTGGGTCACCAATGTCGGGGACACCCACTACCTGATCGGCAGCGCCTCCGGCCCGCACCCCTTCCCGATGATGGTGCGTGAATTCCAGGCAGTGATCAGCAAGGAGACCCGCGCCCAGGCGCTGGCCCAGTACGGCCGGTTGCCCGATGCGGTCTGCGCCTGCGTTGGTGGTGGCTCGAACGCCATCGGTATGTTCGCCGACTTCATCGACACGCCGGAAGTGGCGCTGTACGGCTTCGAGGCCGGCGGCGCCGGGATCGAGACGGGCCGGCATGCCGCATCCATCGGTGGTGGCTCGGTGGGCGTGCTGCACGGCACCCGTACCTATGTGCTGCAGGATGAGGACGGCCAGACCCAGGAATCACATTCGATCTCCGCCGGCCTGGACTACCCGGGAGTCGGACCGCAGCATGCGCTGCTGGCCAGGAGCGGCCGCGCGCACTACGAGTCGGTCAACGACGACGAGGCCATGGCCGCCTTCCGTGAGCTGTGCCAGACCGAGGGCATCATGCCTGCCATCGAATCCGCCCATGCCGTAGCCGGGGCCAAACGGTTGGCCCTGCGGATGAGCGAGGCCGACCCGCAGGCACGGCCCCTGATCGTGGTCAACCTTTCGGGTCGCGGCGACAAGGATGTTGACACCGCGATGAACTACTTCGGTCTTCGTGGAGAGGCCGACCACAGCACCGGAGGAATCAAGTGAGTCAACCGCACCCCCGCCTGGGTATCTCGGGCCATGTGCTGAGCCGGGCCAAACGCGATGGGCGGGCAGCGTTCGTGGCGTACCTGCCGGTCGGCTATCCCAGCGTGTCGGGCTCACTGGATGCCATGCGCGCAGTTGTCGGTGGCACCGATGGGGTCGGTGCCGACATCGTCGAGATCGGCATGCCGTATTCGGACCCGATGATGGATGGGCTGTCCATCCAGTACGCCACCACCCGGGCGCTGGAGCGTGGCGTCCGCACTCGCGACATCTTCACAGCCGCAGAGGCTGTCGCTGCTGCCGGTGCCGTGCCGACCGTGATGATCTACTGGAACCTCGTCGAGCGGTATGGCCCGGATGCCTTCGCCCGAGACCTGGCCAATGCTGGCGGCGCCGGTCTGATCACCCCCGACCTGACCCCCGATGAGGCGGGCGCCTGGCATGCCGCATCCGAGGCGCACGGTCTGGACCGGATCTTCCTGATCGCGCCGAGTTCAAGCGATGAACGCATCAGGATGACCATGCAGGCCTGCCGCGGGTGGGTTTATGCCACCTCGGTGATGGGTGTCACCGGTGTGCGCGACCAGACCTCATCGGCAGCTCCGGTGATCGTCGAACGCGCCCGAAAGGCCGATCCGTCCCTGCCGGTTGGCGTGGGACTGGGCGTGTCCAATGGTGACCAGGCCGCCGAAGTCGCTTCCTACGCCGATGCAGTGATCGTGGGCTCGGCGCTGGTCAATTGCCTGATCACGGCTGACGATGCGGGCAGGGATGGTCTGCAACCCCTGCGTGAGAAGGCGGCCGAACTGGCGGCCGGGGTGCGGAGGCAGCCCTGATGGTGCCGCAGCAGATCCCCAGCCCGCCGACGAACACCTTCTCCATCGGTCCGCTGGAGATCCACTACTACGCCATCTGCATCCTGGTCGGCATGCTGGTGGCGATCTGGATCAGCCGAAAGCGCTTCGTTGCCCGCGGCGGCGACGGTGACCGGTTCGAGACCATCGCCTTCGTCCTGGTCATCGTCGGCATCATCGGCGCCCGGCTCTACCACGTCATCACCGACTACCAGCTCTACTTCGGCCCCGGCCGAAACCCCTGGCAGGCATTCAACATCCGCAGTGGGGGACTGGGGGTGTGGGGCGGAGTGATGCTCGGCGCACTGGCGGCCTGGATCATGGCCCGACGTTATCGGCTCGACTTCGGCGCCCTGGCTGACGTGATCACCCCCGGATTGTTGTTCGCCCAGTGCATCGGGCGCCTGGGCAACTGGTTCAACCAGGAACTGTTCGGACGTCCCACCGACCTGCCCTGGGGATTGGTCATCGACCCGGTCAACCGGCCGCAGGGTTATGCCGAATACGCCACCTACCACCCGACATTCGCCTACGAGATGGTCTGGACGGGGCTGGGTGGTCTGGTGATGCTCTGGCTCGAGCGGAAGTTCCGGCTGGGTCGCGGCAAGCTCTTCAGCTGCTACATCATCTGGTACACCTTCGGACGGTTCTTCATCGAGGCTCTGCGTATCGATTCGGTGAACCACATCGGTGGCTTCCGGCTCAACAACTATGTCTCGGCGATCCTGTTCGTCGGGGCGATAGTCCTGCTGGTCTGGCAGTTGCGTCGGCGTCCCGGCTACCAGTTGTGGCCATTCGGCGGGTTCCCCGGCCCCGAGCGTGCACTTCGCTCAATTGCCTGAGGTGGTTCAGCCTGTCAGGGTTCGCCCCGGTCAGCTACTCAGGGCAATGGCAGGGCCAGCCCCCTCGGCCGGGCAATCAACCAGTTCGGGGGAGCCAATTAGGCTGGGTCCCAGATCTTGCGCTCAGCATGATGGAGCACCCAAGGGGGGACCAGGATGACCCGGCGCCCGGCCAGCCGTTCGGGGAACGGGCCTGCCCCAATCCCGGCCACCCGCATCGAGCAGGTTCCCGAGCAGCAGCAGACCAGGTTCATTGATGTCACCCGTTCCGAGGACCGCAGCGCTACGGTCGTGATCCCCGACCATGCCGATCACGAACCAACCCAGTTGCTGGACGCCCCGGCTGCCCACACCCAGGCGATGCGTCCACCAACAGCGGTCCCCGGCACCGCCAGGGCAGCACGGCAGCCGGGCCGACTGCGCACCAACCTGCCCGACGACCTGCTGCAGCGTTACCGGCCCCTGTACAACCTGAAGGTTTCCGCGGGGCAGGCAGACCTGGTGCGTGCCATCCGGCTGGCCGACGACATGGACGTGGTGGTCAAGCTGTACAAGTCGTCCACGCAACTCGATCGCGATGTGCTGCAGCGGCTCTACCGGGCCAACCCGAAGCACGTCGTGCGGCTCCTCGAACACGGTCAATCACAGGGTGAACCGTGGGAGGTCCAGGAGTTTTGCCGGCACGGCAACCTGGCCGAATACTGCATCCAGCAGGGTGGCAGGCTCCCCTCACCTGTGGTGCGCGAGATAGTGGTGCAGCTCACCGAGGCGGTCGGGCACGTTCAGGCGCTGGGTATCACCCACCGCGACCTGAAACCGGCCAACATCCTGGTGCGCAGCATCGAACCCCATTTCGACCTGGTGCTCACCGACTTCGGGGTGGCTGCCGATCAGGTGGCGACGGTGATGATGCAAACGGTCGCAGCGACCTGGCCATGGGCAGCCCCCGAAGTGCACACCAAGGGTCAGGTCGCCCGGCCGATCGATTGGTGGGCGCTGGGCGCGATCATCCACCAGTTGTACACCGGTCACCACCTGCTGGCCGGACCGGACGGCAGGATGCCCAACGACCGTGAGCAGCGCGCCACCATCGTCGATGGCCGCTATACGGCCGAGGCGATGGGGACGGGGCGGTGGCGCGACCTGGTGGACGGTCTGCTGTCCTACCATCCACGCGACCGCTGGGGATATGACCAGGTACGGGCCTGGCTGGCCGGCAAGGACCCCCTGGTCGTCCGGACCCAGCCGATTGACTCCCAACCCGTGGTTGCCCGGCCGCGGGCCGCCACCTTCGTCCTCAACGGAAGGCGGGTCAGCAACGGTGCCACCCTGGTGGCAGCCATCCGGGCCGGCTGGGAAGAGGCCTACCGGCTACTGGCTGAACCAATCAGCCCGCAGTTCGAACAATGGCTGCGCACCGTGCCGGGTGGGGCCGAGGCACTGGCAGCCATGCGGCTGGAGCAGAGCGTTGGCGGACGCTGGGTGCGGTTGCAGGCGGCATTCGATCCCGGCCAGCCACTGGAATACCGGGGCCTGCGGCTCGACCAGACCCAGCTTGAGCTGATGATCGGTCTGGCCAAGAGGTGGCATGCGAAGGCCAAACCAGAGGTGCAGGCAGCCCATGACTGGCTGGCGCGGGTCCGGGATGAGCGGGTGCTGCGGGCCGCGGCAGCCGTGCTTGACGGCGAGTGGGCCGACGATTTTGCGCAGGCTGATGCACTGCTGGATCGCTGGCGCTGGCAGGCCGCAGAAGTGCAGCAGCGCGTCCCGGTGGCCCCCCTGCAGGGGCTGGTGGAAGAGCGTGACAGCGAGGAATTGGCTGGCAGTTTCGCTGTCGCACTCGGTCTGGGCGATGACCGCGACACGCTGCGTCAGGCGTCCAGGCGGGCACGCAAACGCACTCCTACCCAGTTGCCCTGGGCCGAGGACCTGGCCGAGGTGGTGCGCTCAGCCGAGGAGGATGACCGAGGGCTGGTGTTGGCCGCTGATGCCGTACTGGCCGAGGTGGACCAGCGCAGCACCGAACTGGTGCGGCAGCGCAAGTCGCAGCACCGCACCTGGCGTCGCCAGCTGCGGCGGCAGACCGCCCACATGCGTCGCGAGCAACTCGCCCGGCAACTTCCCACCCGGCTGGTGCTCGGGGCGTTGTACGCAGGGGGGAGCGGCGCGGTCATCGGGTTGTTCTCTGGTGACATGCAGGGGGCAGCCATCGCAGCGCTGATCGTCTACGGCATCACCGCGATCGGAATAACGGTTGCCTCGGCAACCGAGTGGTTCACCGGCAATACCCCCAGCGGATTGCGCCGGGCCGGCACCTGGATCGGTCTGGCATTCGGGCTGGCTCCCTGGTTCGGGCCGGTGAATCTGCAAGAGGTCACACTCTATGGCTGGGCGCCGCTCGGGCTGGGTGCGGGCTGGGCGGCCGGCTCGCTCGCCAACCACCTGCTCAATCGTGCTGTCGAGCGACGTCCGGTGGCGCCACGCGGCCTGCGTCCACTGGCCGGCTTCACGGGCACGCTGGTCGCCCTGGGGCTCCCCGCCGGGGTCAGCGCCCTGCTGTTCCAGGACGGCAGCGGCATTTTGGGCGCCGATGCCTGGCGGTTCGCCTCACCACTGCCACTGGTCGATCCGTTCGGGTTGGCAGACCAGCCAACCCTGGTGGCCGGGCTCTCGGGTGTGGCCATCATCCTGCAGTTGGCTGCAGTCCGGCTCGGACGGCTGGCCCGCCCACTCGGCGTGACGGCAGCGCTGGTGGCCGGGTTGCTTGGTTTGCTGGTCCTGCTGGGGCAGCCGACGAACCTGCTCTGGGGTCTGATCGCCAGCTACTGGTGAGGCTGCTCGAAGTCTCGGCCTGGTGCGTTGACGCAACTCGCGGACCCAAATCCGGGCCGCTGAAAAGCGTTCGTAACAAACCCGCATTATTGTTCCGCTTGTTTCGCAATGCAGGCAGCGCATCGCGACAGGAGGGAACGCCCCATGACATCGTTCACCACCGCACCTGGACCACAGGGCCTCTACGACCCGGCCAACGAGCACGACGCCTGTGGCGTTGCCTTCGTTGCCCGGCTGGACGGCACCGCGACCCACAAGTTGGTGGCCGACGGTCTGGTGGGGTTGGCCAACCTTGATCATCGTGGGGCAACCGGCGCTGACACGGCTGCCGGTGACGGGGCCGGGATCCTGGTGCAGGTGCCCGATGAATTCCTGCGCGGCGAGGTGGACTTCGCCCTGCCAAGTGCAGGCGAATACGCAGTGGGTATCGCCTACCTTCCGACTGACGAGGCGGAACGGGAATTGGCGATGATCTCGATCGAGAAGATCGCTCTCGAAGAACGGCTGAAGGTGCATGGCTGGCGCACCGTCCCGGTGCGAACCGGGACCCTGAGCCCGATCTCGCTGACGGCCATGCCGCACCTGGCCCAGTTGTTCGTCTCGGATCGGCGGCACTCCAGCGGGATCGACCTCGACCGGATCGTCTACGCGCTGCGGCGTCGCGTCCGCAACGAGACCGGGGTTTACTTCGCTTCACTTTCGGCGCGAACCCTGGTCTACAAGGGTATGTTGACCACCGCCCAGCTGTCCGAGGTCTACCCCGACCTCAGTGATCACAGGTTCGCTTCAGCGATCGCGCTGGTCCACTCGCGGTTCTCGACCAACACCTTCCCCAGTTGGCCACTTGCCCACCCGTACCGGATGATCGCCCACAACGGCGAGATCAACACGATCAAGGGCAACCGCAACTGGATGCGGGCCCGCGAGGCGCTGCTGGCCTCCGACCTGATCCCCGGTGACCTGGAGCGGCTGTTCCCGATCTGTGAGCCCGGTGATTCTGATTCGGCGTCCTTCGACCAGGTGCTCGAACTGCTCAACCTGGGCGGGCGCAGCCTGCCGCACGCCGTGATGATGATGGTGCCCGAGGCGTGGCAGCACAATGACGACCTGCCACAGGCCCACCGCGACTTCTTCGATTACCACGCCTGCCTGATGGAGCCGTGGGATGGTCCGGCCTGCATCGCATTCACTGACGGGACCCTGATCGGGGCCACCCTGGACCGCAATGGGCTGCGACCAGCGCGCTACTGGGTCACCGATGAAATGGTGATCTTTGCATCAGAGGCCGGGGTGCTGGATGTGCCGCCCGACCAGGTCAGGCAGCGGGGCCGGTTGCAGCCGGGCCGCATGCTGCTGGTCGACCTCGACCAGCACCGGTTGATCGATGACCGCGAGATCAAGGACCAGTTGGCTGCCGAGCACCCCTACGGGCAGTGGCTGGCCCAGGGGCGGGTTTTCCTGGAGGACCTGCCCGAACGCACCCACATCGTGCATGGCTCCAGTTCGGTGGCCCGTCGCCAACAGGCCTTTGGTTATAGCCACGAAGACCTGTCGACGATCATCGCGCCGATGGCCAATACCGGTGCCGAGGCGCTGGGGTCGATGGGTTCGGATACACCGCTGGCGGTGCTGTCTGCCGGGCCGCGTTCGCTGTTCGACTACTTCAGCCAGCTGTTCGCGCAAGTGACCAACCCACCGCTGGATGCCATCCGTGAAGAGCTGGTCACCTCGCTGGAGACCCGTTCGGGCCGGCAGGCGAACCTGCTGGCACCCGGGCCGGAATCTGCCCGGCAGTTGGTGCTGCGCTCACCTGTGATCAACTCCGAGCAGTTGGCCAAGATCGTGCACCTGGGGGAGCGGGCCGGTGAACCCGGTGGACTGACCCGGGTGATCAGTTGCCTGTACGACGTCGATGCCGGACCCACCGCGTTACGCGCGCGCCTGACCGAGATGCGCGCCGAGGCCACCGCAGCCATCGATGCCGGCGCCCTGTACATCGTGCTGTCCGATCGGCACTCCAACGACGACCGGGCGCCGATCCCGTCGCTACTGGCCACCGCGAACCTGCACCACCAGTTGGTGCACCTGAAGAAGCGCGCCCAGATCGGGATGATCGTTGAGGCAGGTGATGTGCGCGAGGTACACCACATGGCCCTGCTGATGGGTTACGGCGCGGCAGCAGTGAATCCCTACCTGCTTTTCGAGAGCGCCGAAGATCTTGCCCGCCGCGAACTGATGGTCAATGTTCCGGCCGAGCAGGCGATCCGCAATGTCAGCCACGCGCTTGAACATGGGCTGCTCAAGGTGATGAGCAAGATGGGTGTCTCGACGATGGCCTCCTACCAGGGTGCGCAGATCTTCGAGGCGGTCGGGCTGAGCGATGAGTTCATGGCCGAGTTCTTCCCGGGCACCAGCTCACAGATCCAGGGCATCGGGCTGGACGAGATCGCGGCTGATATCGCTGTCAACCATGCCCGCGCCTACCCAAGGACCAACGCCATCCCGCACCGGACGCTCGCTGTGGGAGGCCACTACTTCTGGCGGCGCGAGGGTGAGCAGCACCTCTTCGACCCGGAGTCGATCTTCCGCTTGCAGCACGCCACCCGCACCGGCAGCTATTCGGCGTTCAAGCGCTATAGCGCGCGGATCGACGACAACTCGTCCCGCCTGATGACGCTGCGTGCCCTGCTCGACCTGGTACCGGCCGCTGAACCAATCCCGATCGACCAGGTCGAGCCCGTCGAGCAGATCGTGCGGCGCTTCAGCACCGGGGCGATGAGCTACGGCTCAATCAGCCAGGAGGCCCACGAGACCCTGGCCATCGCGATGAACCAGTTGGGGGCCCGCTCAAACACCGGGGAGGGTGGGGAGGACCCCGAACGCCTGCACGATCCGCAGCGTTGTTCAGCGATCAAGCAGGTCGCCTCGGCGCGTTTCGGGGTGACCTCGGAATACCTGTCATATGCCACCGACCTGCAGATCAAGATGGCCCAGGGCGCCAAGCCCGGTGAGGGCGGACAACTGCCCGGCCCGAAGGTCTACCCGTGGATCGCCCGCACCCGGCATTCGACGCCGGGGGTCGGCCTCATCAGCCCGCCGCCGCACCACGACATCTATTCGATCGAGGACCTCAAGCAGTTGATCCACGACCTGAAGTGTGCCAACCCGGCGGCGCGCGTCCACGTGAAGCTGGTCAGCGAGATCGGGGTCGGCACCGTGGCGGCCGGTGTGTGCAAGGCCAAGGCCGACGTGGTGCTGATCAGCGGCCATGATGGCGGCACCGGGGCAGCGCCACTGACCAGCATCAAACATGCCGGTGGGCCCTGGGAACTGGGCCTGGCCGAGACCCAGCAGACGCTGCTGCTGAACGGGCTGCGCGACCGGATCGTGGTGCAGTGTGATGGCCAGCTGAAGACCGGCCGTGACGTGATCATCGCCGCACTGCTGGGGGCAGAGGAGTTCGGTTTCGCCACCGCGCCCCTGGTCACCACTGGTTGCGTGATGATGCGGGTCTGCCACAAGGACACCTGCCCGGTCGGAGTGGCCACGCAGAACCCGGAACTGCGCGCCAAATTCACCGGCAAACCCGAATACGTGGTCAACTTCATGCGGTTCATCGCCGAAGAAGTGCGCGAGTACCTCGCCCTGCTCGGGTTCCGCACACTCGCCGAAGCGGTGGGACAGGTGCACAGGCTGGCCACCGGACGGGTTATCGCCCACTACAAGGCAGCCGGTCTGGACCTGACACCGATCCTGCACCAGGTGGACATCCCGGCCAGCAGGCCCCGGCACCAGGTCACCGAACAGGACCACGAACTGGACCGTTCCCTGGACGTGCAGTTGATCGACATTGCTCGACCAGCCCTGGACCACGGACGGCCGGTCAGGGCCCTGCTGCCCATCCGCAATGTCGACCGGACCGTGGGGACCTGGCTGGGGCACGAGGTCACCATGGCCACCAGTGGCCAGGGTCTGCCCGATGACACCATCAGCTTCGAGTTCGTCGGCACTGCCGGGCAGAGTTTCGGTGCGTTCCTGCCGCGCGGGATCAGCCTGCTGCTGACCGGCGACGCCAATGACTACTTCGCCAAGGGCCTTTCCGGCGGGAAGGTGGCAGCACGGCTCGACCCCAGTTCCGGCCTGGACGCTGCCCGGCAGATCATCGCCGGGAACGTGATCGGCTACGGGGCGACCGATGGCGAGATCCTGCTGAACGGCCTGGTGGGGGAGCGGTTCTGTGTCCGCAATTCCGGGGCGACCGCCGTGGTGGAGGGGGTTGGTGACCACGGCTGCGAGTACATGACCGGCGGTGAAGTGCTGATCTGTGGACCCACCGGACGCAATCTGGCTGCCGGGATGTCCGGCGGGGTGGCCTGGGTACTCGACCTGCGCCCAGAGGCGTTGAACACCGAATATGTGGACGCGGTGGCGATGGACCGGGCCGATGTCGCCAGGGTGATCGAACTGCTGGAGCGCCACCACCAGGTCACCGGATCGGCCCGGGCAGCTGAACTGCTCGAGACCGGTGAGGAAGGGATTGCCCAGCGGTTCACCCGGCTCGAACCTCGTGACTATGCCCGGATCGTGCGGGCCCGCGAGGCGGCACAGGAACGCGGGCTGGCTGATGCCGAACTCACCCAGATCATGATGGAGGTCGCTCGTGGCTGATCCAACCGGCTTCATGACCACCCCGCGCCAGGTCGCTGCCCGGCGTCCCGTCGGTGAACGCCTGGACGACTGGGACGAGGTGTATCCCGGCACACCGGGTGCGGTGCTGCTGCCGATCATCAGCAAGCAGGCCGGACGCTGCATGGACTGCGGTGTGCCGTTCTGCCACCAGGGTTGCCCCCTGGGCAACCTGATCCCCGAATGGAATGACCTGCTGTGGCGGGACGACTGGAACGAGGCACTGGAACGACTGCACGCAACCAACAACTTCCCGGAATTCACTGGCCGACTGTGCCCGGCCCCCTGTGAGACCGCCTGCGTGGTGGGAATCAACCGTGATCCGGTGACCATCAAGAATGTCGAGGTGGCGCTGATCGACAAGGGCTGGGCCGACCGGCGGGTCACCCCGCAGCAACCCGGCTGGCAGACCCTGAAGACCGTTGCGGTGGTCGGTTCCGGGCCGGCCGGCCTGGCGGTGGCCCAGCAGCTCACCCGGGCGGGTCACACGGTGGTTGTTTACGAACGGGCCGATGCCATCGGCGGCCTGCTGCGCTACGGGATCCCGAACTTCAAGATGGAAAAGACCGTGCTCGACCGGCGGCTGAAGCAGATGGCGCTGGAGGGCACCAGCTTCAAACCGGGCACCAATATCGGGGTGGACATCACCGGTGAGCAGTTGCTGGAACGCTTCGATGCGGTCGTGCTGGCCGTGGGTTCGACCCGGCCACGCGAGCTGCCGGTGCCCGGACGTGAACTGGGGGGTGTCCACCAGGCGATGGACTACCTGACCCAGGCCACCCGGGCGCTGAGCGGGCCAGTTGCGGACCAGATAAGCGCTGAAGGCAAGGACGTGGTCGTGATCGGTGGCGGCGACACCTCCAACGACTGCCTGGGCACCGCGCTGCGGCAGGGGGCTCGCTCAGTCACCCAGTTGGAGATCATGCCAACCCCGCCGGTCGACCGTCCCGAGCAACAGCCCTGGCCAACCTATCCGATGATCTTCCGGATCTCATCGGCAAACGAAGAGGGTGGAGCGCGGCTCTATGCCGTCAACACCACCGAGTTCGTCGGCGTCAACGGGCAGGTCAGCGGGCTGCGTCTGGTGCAGGTCGGCGGCCCCGAGACCCGCTTCGCCCCGATCGAGGGCACCCAGCGCGAGATCCCGGCACAACTGGTGCTGCTCGCGATGGGTTTCCTGGGG
>JBMNPP010000075.1:0-11513 GCA_050943675.1 Brooklawnia sp. | reverse complement strand
ATGGTGATCGACTGCAGCAGTTGCGGCTGGACGAGTTCAGTGTCGACCCGCCGGTGGTGCAGGCCGACGCCAGCCACCCGTCGGTGCTTGAGCAGGCGGGCCTGTTCAATCCGAATTGCCGGGGCGTGGTCGCACTGACCGATGATGATGCGACCAACCAGGCCATCGCCGTGGGTGTCCGGCTGCTCGCCCCTCGGGTGCCGGTGCTGGCCCGCATCCGCAATGCCGAGGCCGAGACCCACATCGGCGTGTTCGGTGGTGACGTGGTGGTCAATCCGTTCGAGCGGTTCGCCGAGCACCTGGCCGCCGTCATCGCAACCCCCGAGCGCTACCGCCTGCGCGATATCCTCACCGGTCTGCCCGGTGATCCCCTGACCGAGGTCGACCAGCCACCCAGGGGCCACTGGGTGATTTGCGGCTACGGCCGCTTCGGTCACGCGGTCGCCGGGGCCCTGCAGGAGGCCGGCATGACGACGTCGGTCATCGACGAGGTGCATTACGGCGAACAGGGTGTGGACGTCAAGGGTTCCGGCACGACATCTGATGACCTGCGGGCCGCCGGTATCGAGGACGCTGTTGGCCTGGTCACCGCCAACGCCTCGGACACCAAGAACCTGGCGATCGCGGTCACCGCGCGGGCACTCAACCACGGACTGTTCGTGGTGAACCGGCAGAACCGGCTCAACAATTCAGCCCTGTTCGCAGCCTTCCACCAGGACCTGCTGATGGTGCCCAGCCGGATCGTCGCCCGGGAATTCCTGGCCCGCATCACCACCCCGATGATCAACCGTTTCCTGCGTCTGATCCCGCAACACAACGAGGCTGATTGCGCCCGCATTTCTGACCAGTTGTCCAGCCTGACACCCGGCCACCACCCCGAAACCTGGGACCTGGCCATCGACCTCGAGCATGCCCCGGCCCTGGCCTCGCACCTGGGCTCGGGCCTGCCGTTCACCGTGGGGCACCTGCGGGCCGACCCTCTGCACCGGGGACGCCGCCTGTCACTGGTGGTGCTGCTGGTGCGCCGCGGCAACCACAACCACCAGGTGCCGGCCGATGACTTCGAGTTGCGTCCGCACGACCGGGTGCTGCTGGCGGGATCGCCGCGCGCCAAGGCCCGCATCGCGTTGACGCTGGGTAGCCCCAGCACCGTGCAGTACCTGGTGACGGGGCAGGAACCAAGCAGTGGTTGGCTGTGGCGCTGGATGCGCCGCAACAATCCCCGTCCGATCGTCCCGCTGCCGCCATCGGAAGAAGTGCTGCCGCCCGAAGAGCCCGAAGCCGTCGACGACACCGAAACCCCCGAGATCGGTGCCGACTTCAACGGTGCCCAGGCTTGATCGAATATGCCCTGGCGCCGGGCAGTGTTGTGTTAGTAATGGCGCATGACCCAGCCCATCGTTTCCGTCCGCGGTCAGGCGACAATTGTCGTTGCGCCAGAGACCGCCGCGATCGTGGTCCATGCCCTGGTGCGCCGTCCCAAGCGCGCTGATGTCGAGGCCGACCTGGTGCGTATCGACAGTGCAATCCAGGCAGTGCTCACCCGGATGCGTTCAGCGTTGCGACGCTCTTCAGCCTCGGCGATCAGCATCCACCCGGTGCTCAAGGACCGCCGGTCAACAGCCATCCAGACGTACCAGGGTCGCCGCTCCTGGCACCTGGACGTGCACGATTTCTCGGCACTGCCCGAACTGTTGTCCCTGCTGCTGATCGGTGACGAGATCGAGATCGCCGGGCCCTACTGGGGCCTCGAACCCGATTCGGTTGCCTACCAGCAGGCCCGTGAGCAGGCCCTGCGTGACGCGCTCCTGCGCGCCCGCTCCTATGCTGCCGCCTTCGGCGCACGGATCGATGGGTTGCTCCAGTTGGCCGACCAGGGCATGAGCGGTGGGCTGGACCCGATACCGCGCGAGTCGATCGCCCTGGCCGCTGCACCGATGGCCCGGGGTGCGGCGTCGGCCGGCGTGGAGGCGATCAGCCTGGAGCCGACCGAACAAGCGGTCTACGGCAGCGTCGAGGCGCGGTTCTCGATGACGACTCCCGACCTGGACGCGCCGCTGCGCGATTGAGGCTCAGGCGAGGCGGAGTTCGATACCGGCGGCCGTGACCTCGTCGCGGTGCTCGGGGCCAAGACCGGTATCGGTGATGATGCCGGTTAGTTGTTCCATGGCCAGCACGTGCACGAAGCCCGACTTGCCGAACTTCGACGAGTCGGCCACCAGCCAGGTCTCGTCGGCCTGGGCCTGCATGGCCGCGATCACATCGGCGCCCTCAGCGAATTGGGTGGTCAGGCCGCGGGCCCGGGTGAGTCCATCGGTGCCCACGAACGCGATCCGGACATGGAAATCGCGCAGCGTCCGGATCGCGATCGGCCCCACGAGTGACTCGCTGGGCCGGTGGAAGGTGCCTCCGGTCAGGATCACCGACAATGCATTGTTGTGCCGGGCATGCCCGAAGACCAGCGTCGAATTGGTGACGATCTGGACGTCGCGGCGCGCTGTCAGGTGGCGCACGATGCCCGATGTCGTCGTGCCGGCCTCGATCATGATGTAGTCGCCGTCGCGCACCAGTTCGGCGGCCTGCTGCGCGATGCGCCGCTTCTCGGCCTCGCGTTCGAGTTGGCGTTCCAGCACGTTGGCCACTGAGGTCGGCTTTGCGCCCCCGTGGGTGCGGGTGAGCAGTCCGCGGGATTCGAGCTCGCGCAACTGGGCACGAATCGTCACTTCCGAGACGTCGAGGACGCGCGCCAGTTGCGATACGTTGAGGCTGCCGTCCGCAGCCAACCGGTCCAGGATGTAGCGCTCGCGCTCTGCTCGGTGGAGCTTCAACTTCGGCCGCCTTTCCATCCGGCATGGATAGTAACCGCAAACCGAAAGGGGCTGAACCGCGTCCAAAACACCCTGTCGAGGAAGCTAGTATCAGCGCTTGTGTCCACGATTGATGACCGCCCCAAAATCAAGGATCCGGTAGACCAGGTGCCACCGGCACCAAAACTGGCCGTACTTGGCTTCCAGCACGTACTGGCTTTTTATGCCGGTGCCGTGATCGTCCCGCTGGTCATCGCGCAGGGCCTCAACCTGTCGGCCCAGGACACCATCCACCTGATCAACGCCGACCTGTTCACCTGCGGCATCGCCTCGATCATCCAGTCGGCCGGGCTGGGCCGCAAGATCGGGGTACGGCTGCCGCTGCTGCAGGGTGTCACCTTCACAGCTGTCTCACCCATCATCGCGATCGGCCTGGCGGCCGGCGGCGGCACCGAGGGGCTGGGCACGGTATACGGCTCGATCATCGTGGCTGGCCTGGTCACCTTCTTCGCCGCCCCGTATTTTGCCCGGCTGTTGCGCTTCTTCCCGCCGGTGGTCACCGGGTCACTGCTGACGATCATGGGCACCACACTGCTGGGGGTGGCCGCCGGTGACGTGGTGCGCTGGGGTGAGACCGATCCGGCGCTGCTGCCGCGGTCGCTGGCCTATGCTCTCGGCACGCTGGCGCTGATCGTCCTGGTGCAGCGCTTCTTCAAGGGGTTCATGGCCACCATCGCGGTGCTGATCGGCCTGATGGTGGGTACCGGGGTTGCCTGGTTGCTGGGTGATGTCGACTTCTCGAATGTCGCCACGTCGGCGCCGATCGCGGTCACCACCCCGTTCTTCTTCGGCTGGCCGGCCTTCTCGCTCACCGCGATCATCTCGATGCTGATCGTGATGGCCATCACCGCAGTCGAGACGACCGGTGATGTGTTCGCCACTGGTGAGATCGTGGGCCGCCGCATCACCCCTGACCACATCGCTGCCGCGCTGCGTGCCGATGGCCTGTCCACTGCCCTGGGTGGTGTGCTGAACTCCTTCCCGTACACCTGCTTCGCGCAGAATGTCGGGCTGGTGCGGCTCACCCGGGTCAAGTCCCGGTGGGTGGTCACTGCGGCCGGAGTGTTCATGATCATCCTGGGCCTGCTGCCCAAGGCCGCTGCCGTTGTTGCCGCGATCCCTTCGCCGGTGCTGGGCGGGGCCTCCATAGCGATGTTCGCCAATGTCGCGGTCGTGGGGATCCAGACCCTCAGCAAGGTCGACCTGCACGACAACCGGAACTCGGTGATCGTGTCGACCTCCATCGGCCTGGCGATGCTGGTCACCCTGCAACCGGGGGTGGTGGATGCAGTGCCCGGCTGGGCGAAGATGATCCTCGGTTCCGGGGTGACCCTGGGTGCGCTCACCGCGATCGTGTTGAACCTGCTGTTCTCCCATATCGGTGGACGCCGTGGCCCCGATGTGGCCCTGGAGCATGGCCGGCCGATCAGCCTGGCCCAGGTCAACGAGATGGGACGCGCCAAGTTCGTGGGCACCTTCGAGTCGCTGTTCCCGCTCACCTGGCCGGTCGAGCAGGCCTGGGAGCGGCGTCCGTTCGCGTCCACCGCAGAACTGCGTGAGGCCTTCCAGAAGGCGGTGTTGACGGCGAGCCCGGAAGACCAACGCGAGTTGGTCGAGGCCTACCACGACATCACCGACCTGCTGATCGACCCAGAGCAGGCCGATGCCGATGTCAAGGCCATGCAGGAGAGCAGCACGATGGCCCTCGATCGGCTCAACGACCATGACCGCGCGCAGATCCTGGCGGTTGGGCAGGCCTATCGCGAACGCCATGGCATGCCCTGGGTGGTGGCGATCGAGAACCTCGCCAACCGCGAACAGATGGTCGACAACGGGCTACGCCGGGTGGCTGCTGCACCCGAACGCGAACTGCTGACTGCGATCACCCAGGTGGGCCAGATCGCTGATGCCCGGTTCGACGCCCTGGTTGCTGATGCGAACCCGATCCGGGGTGCCTGGGCGCGCAAGTTCGAACAGCTGTCCTAGCCCTCCAGTGGTTCGCAGGCCAGGGTGGTCAGCGGGCCGACACTGGTCCAGCCACCCTCGGTGTCCCACTTCATCACGACCTGGTCGTGCAGGGTGCTGTAGCGGATGTCGACGAACCACCAGGGGTTCTCGGCCCGGGCCATTTGCTGTTGCCCGCAGGCCACGACCTGGTCGATCGAGAACTCTGACAGGGCGAAGCTGACCAGGTGCGGTGCTGGCCCGCCTGTTGCGTCCACTGGCATGAACTCGTCGGAGCGTAGTCGGACGCTGACCGAGCCGACCTGGTCATCGGCGTAGACGACCTCCAACAGGTCGCCGTTCTGGCTCTGGCTGGATACGACCAGTTGGTAGACCTTGTCCGGGGCCTGGGCCGGCAGCCGCGCGAACGCGTCCTGGGCGCTTTGCTGGCTGCCCGTCGAGATTGCGGCCAGCCTGCCGTCGGGCCACAGGTGGTAGCGGGCGCCCGAACCGCAGGTGAAGTCGACCAGCCGCATGTCGTAGGCGACCGAATCGATGCTCCACCGGGGCTCGGCGCAGCTCGCTTCGGTCTCCAACGTGGTGGTCATGATCCGGGCCAGGTCGATGTCGTCCAGGGTGAAGGGCCGGGCCGCGCCGTCGTAATCGCTGGACGAGGGGTTCCGGTCGTTCTCGCCGTAGGTGTAGATGCGTCCGTTGCGCACTGCACTGACCTCGACGCTGTGCTCCGAGACATGGACGCCGACCATCTGGTCCCCGCCGGTGCGTGCCAGGACCGCCCGGATGCGGTCGGCAGTGTCCAGTTCGGCAGCAGTGGTGCTGGTTGGGGTCGGCTCGGCTGGCTCACGGGTGGGCAGTGCGCAGCCGGCCAACAGCAGCGCGGCAGCAAGTCCTGCTGCCAGGGCACCGATGGGCCTCACGGTTCGACCACCTCGCAACGTTCATTGGTGACAGAGATTTCACCTTCCGGGTCCCACATGCCGTGGATGTCCCACAGCAGCCTGATTGATCCGTCATCGGCGACCGACATCCGGGCGTGCCAGCCGGGCAACCCGGAGGCGTCCATCATCTGCTGCGCACAGGGATACAGGTGGGCGGCATCCAGCCGGGAGTAGTCGACAGCATCGCCGCTGAGGCTTGTTGAGGTCGACATGCCGCGGAAGTCGTTCAGCATGATGTCGCTGCGCACGTCTTCCCCGGTATCAGCGAAACCGACGGTGAGCCGGGGGTCGACCGGCCCGCTCATCTCGAAGCGGTTCACCTGTTCGGGGGCTCCGGAACCCATCAACGCAAACGTGGCTGCCATCGCCTGCCCGGAAGAGAAATCAGCGCCCATCGGTTGCAGGTCCATCGTCCAGAAGGCCTCGATCGCGTCGTCGCAGAAGATCGTGACCTGGCCCTGGTAGCCCACCGACTCCACAGTGGTGTGGCACGAGTAGAAGTCTGCATAGATGCCCTGGGCAGCAGTGAGGATCTGGTCCAGGTCGACCAGGGCCAGGTCGAGCGGAACCACACCCTGCACCCTGGGCCCGGTCTGGGAGGTGATCTGTCCGTCCCGCCACTCGTGGGCGACCGGGCCGTCGGGCCCGGCAGCGACGAGGTCGACCCGGCCGTGGTCCCAGGCAGTCAGCTCCCAGAACTCCGTACTGCCTGCTGCCGCCTGCAATTCGGCCACCGCCCCGGTGACCGTTTCGATGTCGACTTGTGCGTCAGGCGTGGGTGTGGCATAGCCGGGCCCGGGCGCCTGGCTCGAATCGGGCAATAGGGGTACCAGGCTGCACCCCGTCAAGATTGCGGCTGCCATCAGCAGGCCAACCAGCCGGTGGATCACCTTTGCCTCCATTGTCGGTTCGGACGGCTCCGGGCAGCCTACCCAGCCCGGGTGCACCAGGTTGAAAAGCCGGTTTGGCTTTGCAGCATTCATGCAGCAATCTTGGTGGGGCGCAGCATGCTGCCGCGCAGGCAGGAGACCCGATGCGCACCTTCCACCGGGTACTGGTGAACACCCTGTTGGCCAGTATCACCACCTCCATCGTCTGGTTCGGGCTGACCTTCTGGGCCTACCTCGAAACACGGTCAGTGCTGGTCACCAGCGTGCTCGGCGGCTCCTACATGTTGCTGATCGCGGTCATGAGCGTCCCCTTCGGCACCCTGATCGACCGCGTCCGCAAGAAGACCGCGATGGTGCTGGCGACCGTCATCACCACGGCCGCCTTCGCGATCGGCACCCTGATCTTCTGGCTCACCCCGGTCGAGGTGCTGCTCGACATGTCCCGCCCGATCTTCTGGGTGTTCATCCTGATGCTGCTGTGCGGGGCGGTGGTCGCCTCGATCCGTCAGTTGGCGCTTGCCACCTGCGTCACGATGCTCGTCCCGGCACCTGACCGGGCGAAGGCCAACGGCCTGGTGGGCATGGTGCAGGGCGTCGGGTTCGCCCTCAACTCGGTGCTGGCCGGGTTGTTCATCGGCACCGTCGGGATGGGTTACCTGATGATCATCGCCCTGGTGCTGATCGGGGGCGTCTGGCTGCACCTGCTCACCATCGGCATCGACGAGCCCGAGGTCCAGCACGCCGAAGGGGTGCCTACCAAGGTCGATTTCGCGGCCGCCTTCCGGATGGCCGCGGCGATCCCGGGCCTGCTCGCCCTGATCCTTTTCAGCACATTCAACAACCTGCTCGGCGGGGTCTACATGGCGCTGCTCGACCCGTATGGCCTGCAACTGGTGCGGGTCGAGGTGTGGGGCCTGCTGTATGGCATCCTGTCGGCCGGTCTGATCCTGGCCGGTGCCGTGATCGCACGGACGGGCCTGGGTGCCAATCCGGTGCGCACCCTGCTGCTGGTCAACCTCATCATGTGGGGGCTCGGGGCAGCCATGGTCTGGCGCGAGTCCATCGTGCTGCTGTGTATCGGCATCTTCCTGTACATGGGCCTGATCACCTACGCCGAGGCCTCCGAGCAGACCGTCCTGCAGAAGATCGTCCCGTTCAACCAGCAGGGCCGGGTCTTCGGTTTCGCGCTGGCCGTCGAACTGGGGGCGACCCCGGTCAGCACCTTCGCGATCGGGCCGATCGCTGAACTGTGGATCATCCCCTACATGTCCTCACCGTCCGGTCAGGCAGCCTTCGGCTGGCTGCTCGGTGAGGGCAGCACCCGCGGCATCGCCCTGGTGTTCGTCCTGGCCAGCCTGCTTGGCATCACCCTCACCTCGCTCGCGCTGGCCTCGCGGCCCTACCGGACGCTGTCGAACACCTTCCGCACCGCGACAGCCAATGAGGGACTGGCCAAACCAGCCACCGAAGGGTGAGTGCGCCGGCCGGGCACTGCGCGGAGGTCAGGGGTTGGTGAACCGCTGCGCTTCTGCCTCGGCGAACCTCTGGAACTCGACGCCCCCGCGCCGGGCGGCGATGAACCCGGTGTGGGAAAGGACGCCCTCAAAGTCCACCGCCTCCACCGAGTTGGTGAGCGCCTGTTCGAGCGTGTGGCGCACGTCTGCTGGCAGGCCCCTGGGTGCGACCAGGCCGCCCCAGTTCCCGATCTCCAGATCCACGCCCTGCTCGAGTGCGGTGGGTACACCGGGCAGACCGGGGTGCGGCTCGGGGCTGAAGACTGCCAGCGCGCGGCGCCTGCCCTCGGAGATGCCGTGCAGGTCGACGATGCCCAGGCCCGAGATGACGGCGTCGGTCTGGTTGCCCATGGCCGCGTTGATGGCGGTGGAATCATCTTCATCGAAGATGACGGCGCTGATGCCGGCTCGGGTGGCATCAGCCAGGGACTTGACCGCGATCTCCCAGATCGCGTCGCCGCCGGGTACGGCCGCGGTGAGCTGGCTGGAGGTGGCGGCGTCGATCAAATCCTGGAGTGAGGTGAACGGGCTGTCGAGCGGAACGGACAGTACTGCGGGGTCGGCAAAGACCTGGCCGATCATGTCGAAGTGCTCCGGACGCAGGTTCGCTTCGGTGGCGATCCGTGAGTCAGTCAGCCCGATGACGTAGCCCGAGGCAGGCGCATCCTTGACCTGCTGCAGGATCTCGGCTGCTGAATCCCCCGGATTGTCGACCCTGATCGCCCCGCCAGTGGCCGCCGCCAGCCCGTCTGCGAGCGCCCGGGCGGTGTGGTCCAGGGCGGTGCGGGCCCAGTCGGGTACCAGCAGCCTGATCTCCTGGCTGGGGTAGCTGCCGTCCGGGGTGCTGGTCCGGGACTCGCCACAGGCGGCAAGCGAAAGCGCCGTGGCAATGATCGATGCCTTGAGCAGGGTCCTGCGCTTCATGGGGGTGGCCGCCTCTCGGTGGAACTTGGGGCAACAATAGTCGCCTTGATCAGGTCGCATGGAATCCTTGCTGTCAGGTTGCGTCCCAGGCGGTATCGTCCGCCTGGACAAGAGGAGGCGAGCTGGTTGGACCCGTCATATCTGCTGGTCTTCGTGGCGGCAATCATCATTGGCATTGCCAAGACCAGCTTCGGCGGGTTGGGCGCGATCTCGGTGGCGATCCTCGCCTTCATCATGCCGACCAAGGAATCCACGGCCGCAGTGTTGATCATGCTGCTCACCGGTGATGTGGTCGCCGTGCTGCGGTACCGCTCGCATGCCGACTGGATGCTATTGAGGGCGTTGCTGCCGGCGGTGCTGCCCGGGCTGCTGCTGGGTGCCCTGTTCATCAACTTCGTGGCGGACGACGTGCTGCGCACCTCGATCGGCGCGATGTTGCTGATCTCGGTGCTCACCCAACTGGTGCTCACCATGATCGGCCGGGCGAACAGGGCGAAGGACAAGGACACCTCCCGGCCGCCGCGGGCCCTGTCGATCGGTGCGGGTATCGCGGCCGGGTTCACCACCATGGCCGCCAACGCGGCCGGACCGGTGATGGCTCTCTACCTGCAGTTGTCCAAGGTAAACAAGCTGCGCTTCCTGGGTACCGCGGCGTGGTTCTACTTCATCGTCAACCTCACAAAGACCCCGTTCAGTGCGGCTCTGGGCCTGTTCACCCCTCAGGTGCTGCGCATCGGCCTGTCGTACATCCCCGTTGTGCTGTTGGGTACGGTGATCGGTATCTGGCTGATCGGGCATGTCAGGCAACGCGCCTTCGACATCTTCACCCTGCTGACCTCGGTGATCGCCGCTGCGGCGCTGCTGGTGCTCTAGTGGTCCCGGTCGGCCGCAGATCTGAAGGAGCTTGATGACTTTCCCGGCAGCCGCGATGCAGTTCTACGCTGAACTGCGACTCAACAACAGCCGCGAATTCTGGGCCGAGCACAAACCCCGTTATGAGGCCGACGTGCGTGCCCCCATCGAGCAGGTAGCGGCCGGGTTGGCCGATGAGTTCGGTGAGGCGAAGGTTTACCGGCCCAACCGCGACCTGCGCTTCCGCAAGGACAAAACCCCCTACAAGACCCACCAGGGCGCCCACATCAGGTGTGCACCCGGGTGCGGCTGGTACACCGAGGTGAACGCCGACGAATTCGTCGCGGGAGGCGGTTTCTACCACGCCGGACCCGAGGGACTGGCCGCGATCAGGGCCGCCATCGACGATGAGCACCGCGGCGCCGAGCTGATCGGGATCATCGATGAGCTGACAGCGAACGGCTGGCAGGTCTTCGGTGAGCGCGTCAAGACCGCGCCCCGCGGCTACACCGTCAGACACCCGCGCATCGAATTGCTGCGCCACAAGTCATTATTCGTGCTGCACGAGATCGAACCCCACATCACCGGTGTGGACGCCGCCACCGGGCGCATCGCCGAACTGTGGCGCCAGACCAGCCCGCTGGTTGCCTGGCAGGCCGAGGTATTGAGAACCGCCACCTAAACTTGGGCGCCATGACTCTGGGATATGCCGCTGAGAACCCGACCCGCGCCGAGATCGACCAGGCCAGCGGGCTGACGGTCCTGCAATTCGGCACCAATTGGTGTGGCTACTGCCGGGCGGCCGAGCGCTACGTCAATCCCGTGCTCGCGAAGGCCGAGGGCATCGAGCACGTGAAGGTCGAAGACGGCAAGGGCTACCCGCTGGGCCGTTCCTTCCGGGTGAAGCTGTGGCCGACACTGGTCTTCCTCAATGACGGTGAAGAGGTGGCCCGGGTGGTGCGTCCGACCAGCCAGGACGAGGTCTCCCAGGCACTGGCGAAGCTCGCCTAGCCCTGTGCTTGGTGGGCACCAGGCTCAACCCGCCTGTGACACTGCATTGCGCAACGCCTCGAAGAGCTTCTGTTCGCTGCCGCAGTGCCGCAGGTGCGCAGCATGGGTGTCCGCCTCGACCTGGGTCTGGACGGTCATCTCGGAGCCCTCGCAATCCAGCGCCCGATCGGGTTCGTTCAGTGCATTGTCCAGGGCCCGGACGAACGCTGCCCGGTCGGCCAACTGGTAGCTCGATTCCGTGGCGCCTTCCGGTCCGTCGCTGGCCTGGGTGACCAGGGTGCCCTCGACATTCCAGGTCACCACGGTTCCGGCCGCCGGGTCGGTGATGTTCACGGTGGTGAAGCCGTACACATCCTCCGGCTGAGTCGTATCGGTGCACGCAGTCAGCCAACCGGTGGCGATGAGCACGGCAATCAGGGCTGCAAAGATCTTCCGCATGGGCTGGCTCCTTACTGAATGCGCTTGTAGGCGGTGTATCCGTGGTGCGGTTGCGTGCGGGGTGACAGCACCAGTACCTGGCCGGGTGCCAGGTCGACGGTCAGGGTGCCCCGG
>JBMNPP010000074.1:0-11540 GCA_050943675.1 Brooklawnia sp. | reverse complement strand
GCCGCAGGCGTCGAGCCGCTGGCCGACATGGAGCTGGTCCGGCTGGCGATGCCCCGGCGGGTGTTCACGCTCTCGCAGGTCAACTACGCAATCGACCGCATCGACTGGCTGTACCAGAACCGCCGGATGGTCGGTGGCATGAAGTGGGTCGAGGAGCCCGAGATCCTGCGCTTCTTCTACGGCCGGCTGGCCCCGGTCGGCGATTGGCCGGGCAGCCTGGTGACCCAGTTCCGCGCAGACTTCGGCGATTCGCTCTGATTTCACCCGGGCGTGCGTATTGCACACGAATTGGCCTGACATTGCCAGGATGAGCCGATCTCCGGTTGGCCGGGGACGGCCTCAAGATTTCCGGGCTGTCCGGGACTGCTGAGACAGCCGGTTGATGTTCCGGTCGCGGCGGCAGGTCCATGGCGGTCGGCTCTCATGAACAGTTCATTAACGGTGAGTAAACTCTCGGCCCATGAACGCAGCGACCGATGGGATCCAGCCCGCAGCACCTGCCGGCGCGTCAGGAGAAGTTCTCGACGTGCCCAGGAGGCTGTTCTGGGTGTTGACCGCGATCGCCACGATCTTCGTGGTCATCTCGGGAGTGCTCTACGTGATTTGGGTGCTCACTGGTTTCGACGCGTCGCCGATCAACGAGCTCTACCACATCTTTGATGTCGCCGGTGAGTTCAATGGCGGTTCCTGGATGGCCGGGGTGCTCTGGGTGCTGCTGGCGGTCGCCACCGCGTGGGTCGCAGTGCACACTCGTGTCCGGCGGCTGGCCTGGTTGCTGTTCGCGGCCGTCGCACTGATGGCATCGCTGGACGAGATCGCGATGCTGCACGAGCGGCTGTGGCGCCTGGGCGCCGCAATCGGCAACTACCTGCCCTTCGATCCCTTCTCGTACCGCTGGGTGATCGCCGGTCTGCTGATCGCGGTCATCGTGGTCCTCCTGCTGCTGCCGTTGATGTTTTCGCTGCCGCGGCGGGTGTTCGTCGGGTACCTGATTGCCGGTTTCGTCTTCCTGCTGGGAGCGGTCGGCTTCGAAACCATCGGCGGGTATGTTGAACAATATTTCGACGGACAGGGCACCTGGCACCTGAAACTGCTAATGCACATCGAGGAATGGCTCGAGATGATCGGCGTGGTGATCGCCATCGCCAACACCATGACAATGCTGCGCTGGCGGCGCATCCCGGACGGCATCCAGACCGAATTCGCCGGTTACCGCCGCTGAGGATTGACTAATCGGCGGCCCGGCGGGCCCGACGCGGGGCCGGGTCCTCTTCAAAGTCGGGCGCGCTCCACAGTGAGGCATCGGCCGCCGAGCCGCGTTTGGGTTGCGGCCAGACACCCCGGGGACGCAGCTCGTCGTCGGCCCGGGTGGGGTCGAACAGCACCGGTTCAGGTTCTGGATCCGGGACGGCCGGGGTCTGCGGCAGTGGCGCGTTGAGCCGCCGCTCGTGCATGTCGGCATCCCGGACGAAGGCGATCATCGCGGCGGCCATCCCCACCACGCCGGTGCTGAACAGTGCGATGCGGGCGGCGCTGCGGACATTGGTCAGCAGGTCGAATAGCGAGAAGCCCAGCGTGACACCAAATGCGGCGATCACCACGAGCCCGACCCAGGGCCAGGGACTTATCTGTGCGGTCCGGCGGCCGCTGCCGAACAGTAGTGCCCGCAGGTGCCAGAAAACCAGGCTGCCGCCCAGCGCGATCAGCACGATGTTGACCACTTGTGCGGCGTCCCGCTCGAAGGCCAGTGCCAGGCCGCCCACCAGCAGCACCAGCGAGCAGATCATCAGTACCGCCAGCAGGATGATCGTGACAGCCATTGAATCCCGCCGGTCCAGTGCGGTCGACCCCGACGTCGGGGCCGGTTGACCGGGGGCAGCAGCAGGTGCAGCGGTTGGCGACGACTGGTAGATCGACAGGTCGTTGCCGATCCTGGCCTGCTGGCTCACTTTGCCCTCCCGACTGGTTTGGCGACCATGTTAGTAGGGGCGGCTGCGGCCCGAGCCTGACGCCTGCGCGTGGCGCGGGGTGAGTTCGACCGGATGCCGGCGTTGTCGGCAGGGGCTCAGTCGGTAGCGCTGGCCGGAATCGGGATGCGGCCCAGGGCTTCACCCAGCACATTGCCCGACACGACCAGCACGCAGTCCTCGCGTGGCACTTCGAAGAGCAGCCAGCCTGCCAGCTCATCGCCGGCCGGCAACTGCCAACTGCCCAATTCGGGCTGGTAGTCCTGGGCCGGGGTCCAGTGCCGCGAGATGGTGGTGCCGTCGGCCAGTTCGATCTCGAAGTCGAAGGGCGATATCGCATACGGTTTCTCACCGGCCCGGATGCGCAACTTGACCGCCACGAACTGGCGGTTCTCGTCGGTGGTCTGCAGGTCGGTTTGCGTGGTCCAGCTGACGCCTTCCACGGTCACGGTGCCCTCGACGTCGTCGAGTACTTCGGTCAACGACTGGTTGAGCGTGATCTCAGGTTGGGTCCGCTCTGCCGGGCCGCCCCCGTCCACCGCGACCCGGATGGCCTGTTCGACATCGCTGCTCCAGGTGAAGGTCGCATCACCGGGGGGCAACTCGAACAACACCCACCCCTTCATCACCTCGCCGGCAGCCAGGGTGCCGCTGATGAACTGCGGGTGGTCGGTGAACCCCGACACCACGATGAATGAGTACGGGCCGTCTCCGGCGTCCCGCATCGACGCCTGGGCCGGGGCGTATTCGATGCTGCCGCGAATGGCCTCCAGTTCGATCTGGACGCCCAGGAACGCATAGCCCTCGGCCGGATGGCGGTAGCTGGACGATGGCAGCCACTGGGCGTCCAGCACGGTGATCAGCCCGGACCCGTGTTCATCGAGGTACTCCACGGTCTCGCCGAGCCCCACCAGGGGAGCGATGCCAGTGCGCGGCTCGGTGCGCGTCACGGTGGGCAGCGGGCTGCGGGTGCTGGTCTGGTGGGTCTCGCCGCTGGATGGGGTGGCGGTAGGCGACCCGGGCAGCGGTGAGGGTGTTGCAGGCGATGGCTCGTAGCCGGGACGAGTGAACAGGAACACGATGCCCGCCAACACAATGCCCGTCAGGACGACCGCCGCCAGCAACGCCGGCCGGAACCTGCGTCGACCACCGCCGCCGGGTGCGACCGCACCCGATCCGGCCGATTGGTCGGGTCTGTGCTCCACTTCAATCCCCTCAGAACGATCCCCCGGGCAACTGTCCAAACGAATCTAGCCCAGCCCGGCGCAATTCACCCCGGCTGGTAAACAGGTGTTGTGAACCTGCTATTGCGCATCGCCGCCACCGCTGTGGCCGTGTGGGTGGCCGCGTGGCTGGTACCCGGCATCCACGTCGGAGCCACCCAGGCCACCGATCGTCCCGCGGCCAACACCATCATCACCCTGCTGATCGTCGCGGCTGTTATCGGCCTGGTCAACGCGGTGGTCAAACCGATCGCCAAGGGCCTGACCGGCTGCCTCATCCTGCTCACCCTGGGCTTGTTCCTGCTCGTGGTCAATGCCGCGATGCTGATGCTCAGTGCCTGGCTCTGCGCCCAGTTCGGCATCCCGTTCACCGTGGATGGCTGGGGTGACGCGCTGTTCGGCTCGATCATCATCAGCGTGGTCAGCGGACTCATCAACGGACTGACCGGCGCCAACCGGGCGGCCGAGGGCCACCAGTAGGCTTCGCCTGTCGGTGTTCGCATACTCACAGGAGGTCAGTGCATGCCCAGGACACGGCTGCTCCTCGTCGCCGCAGTAGCCCTCGCCGGAATCACCGCCATGTTGATGGTGGTTCGGGTCTGGCGAGATGGCGATCCGGTCGTGGCCGGCCTGCTCTCGGCTTTCTGGGCGGTCGTGCTGGTGTGGTTCGCAGCCCGCATCGTGCGGCGCAGCACGCGGGCCCGATGATCCTGGGCGGCGTGGCCAGCCGGCATCGGGCTAGACTTCGCAGCCATGAGCCAGCCCAATTCTGCTGCCGGTGACTTCATCAGCGAGATCGTCCGCGCCGACAACGCCGCCGGCACCTACTCCGGACGGGTGCAGACCCGTTTCCCACCCGAGCCGAATGGTTACCTGCATGTTGGGCATGCCAAGGCGATCACCGTCGACTTCGACATCGCGGCGGCCCATGGCGGCATCTGCAACCTGCGCTTCGATGACACCAATCCCGACACTGAATCCACCGAGTACGTCGATTCGATCATCGACGACGTGCGCTGGTTGGGGTTCGAGCCGGTCGACATCTACTACGCCTCCGATTACTTCGAAAAGCTCTACGAATGGGCCGAACACCTGATCCTCAGCGGCAAGGCCTATGTGGACGACCAGGATCCCGAGACCATCTCTGCCCAGCGCGGCGGTTACGGCCGTCCGGGCACCGAATCGCCATACCGCGACCGTCCGGTCAACGAGAACCTCGATCTGTTCCGGGCGATGAGGGCCGGTGAGTTCCCGGACGGGTCGCGGGTGCTACGCGCCCGGATCGACATGAACTCCGAGAACATGCAGATGCGCGACCCGGTGATCTACCGAATCCGGCGTGGCCACCACCACCGCACCGGCGACCAGTGGGTCATCTACCCCACCTATGACTGGGCGCACGGCCAGTCCGACGCCATCGAGGGCGTCACGCACTCGATCTGCACGCTGGAATTCGAGACCCACCGTGAGCTGTACGACTGGTGCCTCGAGCAGTTGCCATTGCCCTATGAGCAACCGAAGCAGATCGAGTTCGCCCGCCTCGAACTGACCCATACCGTCACCTCGAAGCGCCGGCTGGCCCGGCTCATCGAGCAGGGCATCGTCGACGGCTGGGACGACCCGCGGATGCCGACCCTGTCGGGGCTGCGTCGGCGCGGCTATCCCGCAGCTGCGATCGTGGCCTTCTGCCGCAATATCGGGGTCTCCAAGACACAGTCCCGCCAGGCCATCGAAGAGCTTGAGGCCTTCGTCCGGCGTGAGCTGAATGCCACTGCCCAGCGACGGATGGCTGTGCTGCGCCCACTGAAGCTGACTCTCACCAACTGGCCGGCCGGGCAGGTGGAGTACTTCGAGGTCGCCAATAACCCCGAGAACCCCGCCGATGGCACGCGCCAGGTGGCCTTCAGCGGCGAGCTGTACATCGAGGCCGACGACTTCGCCCAGGACCCGCCGCCCAAGTTCTTCCGGCTGGCACCAGGACGCGAGGTCCGGCTGCGCGGCGCCTACTTCGTCACCGCAACCGATGTGGTGAGGGATGCGGACGGAAATGTGGTCGAGGTGCTGGCCACCTATGACCCGCAGACCCGCGGTGGTGATTCGCCGGACGGACGCAAGGTGAAGTCGACGATGCACTGGGTCTCGCGGCCGCACGCAGTCGAGGCGACAGTGGCGCTCTATGATCGCCTGTTCACTGCCCCGGTACCCGGTGAGGTGACCGGTGAACCACTGGACGACTTGAATCCCGATTCACGCGAACTGCTGCACGGCTGCCAGGTGGAAGCGGCGCTGGCCGATGCCGCCCCCGGCCAGGTCGTCCAGTTCGAGCGGCTCGGCTACTTCGCTGCGGACGCCGAGCTGATGCACTTCCACCGCACGGTGGGCCTGCGTGATGAGTGGGCAGCGATCCAGAAGCGCCAGAAGTCCGCAGGGTGACGCCCCGTCCGGCCCCACACCGTAGCCTTGGAGTATGGCGACGATTGCGGTTGGTGGAGCCTCAGGGATGATCGGCAGCGCCCTGGTCGATCATCTCCGTGGCCGCGGCGACACGGTGATCCGGCTGGTCCGCAAAGCGGCGGTGCAACCCGATGAATGCGGCTGGGACCCGGCCAAGGAAGAGCTGCACCTGGCCGGGTGCAAGGACGTGGACGTCATCGTCAACCTGTCCGGTGCCACGCTGGGACGGCGCTGGGGCCCCCGCTACAAACGTCTGCTGTTGAACAGCCGGGTGCGGGCGACCCGCACGCTGGCCAGGGCAGCGGCCGCCCTCGGGCAACACGTGACCCTGGTGAGCGCATCAGCTGTTGGCTACTACGGCGATCGTGGCTCAGAACCACTGACGGAGGAAAGTGGCCCGGGCAGTGACTTCCTGGCCGATCTGGTGCAACGCTGGGAGGCCGCGACCGAGGAGGCGTCGGCGGCTGGCAACAGGGTGGTATTTGCCCGCACCGGGCTGGCGTTGTCCCCGGCCGGTGGTGCGATGAAGCCGATGATGCCCCTGCTGAAGCTCGGGCTGGGCGGCCCGCTGGGGCCCGGTACGCAGTATTGGCCGTGGATCAGCCTCAACGATGAGGTGCGTGCGCTGACCTGGTTGATCGACAAGCAGATCAGCGGCCCGGTCAACCTCACCTCGCCGGCAACTTCGACCCACGCCGAGATCGTGCGTGCCGTGGCCCGCGGGCTCGGCCGCCCCGCCGTGTTGGGGGTGCCCACCTGGGCGCTGCGACTGGTGCTTGGTGAGGCGACCGACATGGTCGTGGCCAGCCAGAACCAGCGTCCCGAGGTGCTGGTGGACTCAGGATTCGTCTTCGAGCAGCCCACCCTGCCTGAACTGGTCGAATGGTTCGTGAGCCAGCGAAACGGCGCCAGACCAGCCCGTATTGTGTGAGCGATTTGCCGGATTGGTCGGCGGCCACCGGCCCATCCACAGGGGTTGCCAGTTGCATATGCCCCTGACAAGGTGCGATGAATCGGCATGTGGGTAGACGGGTCCTAATCTGATAAACTATCATCTGCCGAACCGTTGGACCAAAGGACGGTCCTTCTTCCCGGCGAGTTGCGGCAAGTCGGGAGAGAGCGTTGCTTACGGATCCGGCAACTACGATTGTTGCGAGGGCGATTCATGAAGTTCAACGTTGGTCAGACCGTCATCCATCCCCACCATGGGCCAGCCCATGTGGCCAAGGTCATGACCAGGACGATCCGCGGCGAGAAGGTTGAGTATGCCGAACTCGAAGTCGTAAGCAGCAAGTTGATGGTCAGCATTCCCGTTTCGAAGGCCGACGACATCGGTATTCGGGACGTGGCAGGCGTCAAGGAACTCGACAAGCTGGCTGACGTCCTCAGTGGCCCCACTGTCGGTGAAGAGCCGCAGTGGTCACGTCGTTACAAGGCCAACCGTGCCAGCATCGCGACCGGCGATCCGCTGCAGCTCGCTGCAGTTGTGCGCGACCTGGTCCGCCGCCGTGAACGCGGCTCCCTCTCGCTGGGCGAGAAGGACCTGCTGAAGGAGGCCTCGACCCCGTTGCTGGCCGAAATCGCGCTCGCCGTCGACGTGTCCGAAGAGGACGCGCGCGAGGTCCTGTTCACCATGATCATGGAGGAATCACGCGACGCGCTCGATGCGCTCGACCGTGCCGAGGCCGTCTGATCCGATAACTCCCATGCACACCCGGTAGTCCTTTGGCTGCCGGGTGTTTGCTTTGTCGTGGCCCTGTAGTTGGGGATCATGAGGCACTGTTGAGTGCGAACGAAGGAGCCTGGACGTGGACGGTCCGCTATTGCTTGACGTGGTTATCGGCCTGCTGCTGGTCGCCCGCACAGTCATGGGCTTCCGCACTGGCCTGCTGGCCGGCTCGCTGAGCCTGGCCGGGGTGGTTGGTGGTGCGGCGCTGGGCTGGTGGGCCGGGCCCCATCTGCTCGGGCTGGTGTCGCTGCTCGATAGCGGCCGGATGATTCGTTCGGTGACGCTGGTCGTCCTGGTGCTGGTGGGTATCGGCCTGGGTGAATTGCTGCTGGGTGGGTTGGGCCGTAGCCTGCGCGGCAAGGACCGGGCGCGCGGTCTGGACGCCTTCCTCGGCGGCATCACTGCCCTGCTGGTGGTCTGTCTGGTGTCGTGGTTCACCCTGGCAGCGGTGCGTCCGATCGCCCCGGCAGGCTTCGCCCGGGCTATCGACGGATCGCATGCCTACCGCATTCTTGATGACCTGGTGCCCGACCGGTTCAACAAGTTGCCGAGTCGGGCTGTGGACGCGCTGACCAATGAGCTGCCCCGGATCTTCGGGGGTGAAGAACCCCTGCTCCCGATCCCCGAACCGGATTCGGACGCTCTGGACAGCCCGGCAGTGCAGCAGGCGGCCGCCAGCATCGTCAAGGTGAGGACTGATTCGCCGAATTGCCGCACGGATTCGACTGGCAGCGGCTGGGTGGTGGCGCCCGGCCGGGTGGTCACCAACGCCCATGTCGTGGCCGGCTCGTCGGGGGTCAGCGTGGCGGTGGGTGGTGCCTCCGGCGTACTGCACCAGGCCAGCGTGGTGGCCTTCGACCCGGCCCTGGACCTGGCGGTCCTGGTGGCACCCACCCTGGAGGCGCCGGCACTGGCCAGGGCTGGCGAGGAGTTGGCGCCCGGCACTGATGCCGTCGCGGCAGGTTTCCCGTGGGGTGGGCCGTTCTCACTTAGCCAGACCCGGGTACGGGGCGTGGTGGTTGAGTCCGGCACCGACATCTACGGGGCGGCCGGTGTGCAGCGTGAGGTCTACTCGGTGCGCGGCACGGTGCGGCCAGGCAACTCCGGCGGCCCGCTGCTCACCGATGACGGCCGGGTGGCCGGTACCGTCTTCGCGATGTCGGCGGTCGACCCGCAAACCGGTTATGCGCTCACCGACGCCACGACCGCCGGGTGGCTGGACGCTGCTGCGGTGCTCACCGAGCCCGTGCCGACCGGTGCGTGCATGACCCGGTAGCGGTTCAGTCTGCCCTGGTGCGCCGGAATTGCCGGGCCAGTGCCCGCCGTACCTGCCGGTGCCGGCCGGCCTGGTGCGTCCACTCGCGCGCCGAGGCCGTGGTCAATGCGTAGAGGATCAGGATCTCGACGGTCATGTTCAGCAGTGTCACGATGCCGGGCACCTGGCCAGTCAATGACCGGCCGAACTCGCTTCCGAGCGAGATGGAGATCACCAGCAGCATCAGCAGCCGCGCCCAGTTGTGGCCCTGGTGGATGAACCAGGCCAGTAGCAGCACCACCGCGGCACCTGCCACTGTCAGCCCGACCACGAGCGGGTCCCACCACTGTTCGAGTTGCGGGCTGGCGTCGGCTGGCAGCATGAACGCCCCCTGCTGCGAGAGCACGGCCAACGAGGTGGCCACTACGATGACCACCAGCAGCGACGCGAGCCCGACAGCCACCGGGCGGCGTCCGAGGTGGGCCAGTACCGCAGTCGAGCTGGCGGCCAGGTCGTCGGTAGGGGCGCGCTGCACGCGGGTGGCGCCGTGGAACTGCCGGGCGGGCACCTGTCGCAGGTCGAGGATCGGCATGTCGCCGTCAGTGTGGATGGTGTCGCCGCCGCCGTTGCGGCCGTGGTAGCCGGTGGTGAAATCGACCAGGACCTCGACCCGGGCCTCGGGCACCGTCTCGATCACACCACTGGTGATGTGGTCGCGTTCGGTGTCGATATCAGCGTCGATCTTGTGGGTGATCTGCAGGGTGAACAGCGACAGCCCGACCGACCGGTCGTAGGTGCCGGCGGCCAGCCAGTCGACCCGGCGCCCACCCGGCAGCAGCCAGCCATCAGGGGTTGGCCAGAAGCGGACGTGGTGGCGCTGGGCCGGGTTGCCCTCAACCTCTTGCTGGTAGGCGAATGCCTGGGTCCGTCCGAAGACCATCAGTGGGCTGACCGGTGCCTCGGGGTAGCTGCGGGCCCGCAGGGAGGCGCTGATCATGCGGATCGCCGAGCCCAGGTTGATCGGGTCGGCCCGCGTCCATCCGGCAGCCCGCATCGCATGGTGGATCTGGTCGGCATTGCCCTTCAGTGCCAGGTTGATCGGGTCACCGAGCAGGCCGTCGCTGGTGCGGCTGCGTCCGATGTAGTAGTCGGGGACGTAGATGGCGGTCAGGATGCGGTGGATGCGGGGCAGTGTCAGGTAGGCCAGCACCGCCCAGAACACGATCAGGTAGGCCAGCAGCCCGGCTGCCTCGCGGCCGATCGCCTCGCCGCGGGCGGTGTGCCAACTGGCGCGCAGCACGACTGCTGCCAGCAGTGCGGTGGACACGGTCGCCAACGCGAAGAAGAGGTTCTCAACGATCAGTCCCTGGCGCCGATGCTGGTGCACGGGTTGGCGAACCTTGTTTGGCAACCGTTCCGGGGTCTTGCCTCGCATGATCTCCTTCCAGGCGGGTGCGGCCCACTTGCTCGGCTCCTGTCCAATATTCAAACACGGGACTTCCAAAGGTGTTTGTCGGCGTGGTAAAGGGCCCCTTGAGGTTGGTTGGCCTGTCCCGCGACAATGGGGATATGAGTGCATCACGTGTGGCGATTATCGGGGGCGGTTTCGCAGGCTTGAATGCTGCCCAGAAACTGACTGCAGCGGGGCACGAGGTGGTCGTCATCGACCGGCATGCATACACCACCTTCCAGCCCCTGCTGTACCAAGTGGCGACAGGTGGCCTGAATCCAGGCGATGTAACGTACTCGCTGCGCAGGTGGGCCTCCAACGACCGCAGCCACCTGGCCAGCTTCCGTCGCGCCACTGTGACCGGTATCGACATGGCGGAAAAACAGGTCATCGTGACCCGGGGCCGCCCGATCAAGTACGACCAGTTGATCGTTTGCCCTGGGGTGGGGCCGAACTACTTCGGTGTCCCGGGGGCCGCCGAGCACACCAGGCTGATCTACACCCGAGCCCAGGCCCTGGAGGTGCGCGACATCATCTTCTCGGGCCTCGAACTGATGGCCGCTGATGCCGACCCGAACCGGCGCTTCACCGCGGTGGTCGTCGGTGGTGGGCCCACTGGTGTCGAGACCGCTGGCGCGCTGGCCGAGATGAAGACCCAGGCGCTGCCGGTGCTGTACCCGGAGGTGGGTGTGGACAATATGCACGTGGTGCTGGTCGAGATGACAGACCGCCTGCTCGGACCGTTCGACCGGCGGCTGCAGCGCTACACCAAACGAGAACTGCAGCGCATCGGTGTGGACGTCCGGCTGAACACCGCAGTAAAGGAAGTGCACCCCGACAAGGTAGATTTCGGTGACGGCAGCAGCCTGGATTGCGACATCGTGATCTGGGCCTCGGGTGTGGCAGCGCACCCGCAGGTCAGCAACTGGGGGCTACCGCAGGGTCGCGGTGGCCGCATCCTGGTCGAACCGGACCTGCGCGTAGTGGGCCACGACGACATCTACGCGGCAGGCGATGCCGCCCTGTGCGAACAGATCCCTGCCCCGCAGTTGGCCCAGCCCGCAATCCAGATGGGTGAACTTGCTGCACGCAACATCATCGCCACTGCCAACGGTGAGCCGACAGCCGAATTCGAGTACTTCGACAAGGGCACCATGGCAACCATCGGACGCAACGCTGCGGTGGTCGAGTTGCCCCAGGGGCCGAAGCTGACCGGTTTCATTGCCTGGCTGATGTGGGTGCTGGTGCACCTGATGACCCTGCTCGGTGGCCGCAACCGCATCTCGGCGATGATCAACATGCTGGTGCGCTACTTCAGCTGGCCGAAGTCGGCAGCCGGGATCATCGGAGACTTCGCCGAGTCGCCCGCCCAGGCCCGCCGCGGCCAGGGAGACGAGGAATAGCCCGGGCTGGCTGGCCCGGGTTCGTGGCTGGCCCCCCACACCACGGGGGCCCCCCCCCC
>JBMNPP010000073.1:0-11721 GCA_050943675.1 Brooklawnia sp. | reverse complement strand
GGGCGCCCCACCCCACGAACCTGCCTGGTAGGTCAGCTGCGGTTGGCCCGGTAGTACTCGATCAGGTTCTGCGTTGAGGCGTCCTGCTGCGCCAGCACGTCATCGTCACCAGCGACTGCCGGTGCGATCTGGTTGGCCAGCACCTTGCCCAACTCGACGCCCCACTGGTCAAACGAGTTGATGCCCCAGACCACACCCTGCACATAGGTGATGTGCTCGTACAGCGAGATCAACTGTCCCACGACGCTCGGGGTGAGCCGGGGCGCCATGATCGAGGTGGTCGGCTTGTTGCCCGGGAAGACCCGCGCCTCGATGATCTCTTCAGCGGTGCCCTCTGCACGCACCTCATCAGCGGTCTTGCCGAAGGCCAGTGCCGAGGTCTGGGCGAAGAAGTTCGACAGGAACAGCGCATGGACGTCGGTATCGCCCTCGTGCAGCGCGTTGGCCGGGGTGGCGACAGCGATGAAGTCGGCCGGAATGACCTTGGTGCCCTGGTGGATCATCTGGTAGAAGGCGTGCTGGCCGTTGGTGCCGGGCTCGCCCCAGAAGACCTCACCGGTCTGGGTGGTGACCGGGGATGAATCCCAGCGCGTCCGCTTGCCGTTGGATTCCATCGTCAACTGCTGCAGGTAGGCCGCGAACCGGTGCAGGTACTGCGCGTAGGGCAGCACTGCATGCGATTGCGCGTCGTAGAAGTTGTTGTACCAGACGTTCAGCAGACCCATCATCACTGGCACGTTCTCGGCCAGCGGGGCGGTGCGGAAGTGCTCGTCCATGGCGTGGAAACCGGCCAGGAAATCGCGCCAGTTGTCCGGCCCCAGCGCGATGATGACGGCCAGGCCGACGGCCGAATCGACCGAGTAGCGCCCGCCGACCCAATCCCAGAAACCGAAGGCGTTGCTCGGGTCGATACCGAACTCGGCGACCAGTTCGAGGTTGGTCGACACGGCCACGAAATGACGCCGGATGGCCTCGGCGGAAGAGTCGTCGTCCCGGTTGATGGTGCCACTGGCCAGCAGCGAGTTGATCAGCCAGTTCTTGGCCATCCGGGCGTTGGTCATCGTCTCAAGGGTGGTGAAGGTCTTGGAAGCGACGATGAACAGCACGGTCTCGGGGTCGACGTCGTGGGTCTTCTCGTACATGTCGGCCGGGTCGATGTTGCTGATGAAGCGGCATTCGATGCCGGCCTGCTTGTAGGGCTTGAGGGCCTCGTAAACCATCACCGGGCCCAGGTCGGAGCCACCGATACCGATGTTGATCACGGTGGTGATGGGCTTGCCGGTGACACCCACCCATTCGCCGCTGCGGATCTTCTCGGCGAACTCGTAGGCCCGGTCGAGCACCTCGTGCACCTGGACGACCACGTCGGTGCCATCGACCTCAAGGCTGGCCTCGCGCGGCAGTCGCAGCGCGGTGTGCAGCACCGAGCGGTTCTCGGTGGTGTTGATCCGTTCGCCGGCGAACATCGCGTCACGATGTTCGGGCAACCCGACCTGCTCGGCCAGGCGCACCAACGCGTCCCGCACCTCGTCAGTCAGGTAGTTCTTGGAAAGGTCGACATACAGGTCGCCGACCGTCAGCGAGAAACGCTTGGCCCGTCCAGGGTCGTTGGCGAACCACGACCGGAAGTCAACATCGAGTTCATCGTGCAGCCGACCAAGATCGGCCCAGGCCTCAGTGGAGGCGGCATCAACCGGAGTACGCATGGCCCCAAGCTTATGGGGTTACCCCGCTTGTGGGGCAGGAAAACTCAGGCGACCCGGCGAATCGTGTCGATCGACTGCGAGCTCAGCGGGCTGACCAGCACGCCAGTGCTGTAGTCCTGGGCGTGCACGATCATGCCGTCACCGATGTACATCGAGGCATGCCCACCGCCATAAGAGATGACGATGTCGCCCGGCTGGATCTGGTCGATGCTTACTGCCTGACCAGCGCCCATCATGGCGTAGCTGGTGCGCGGCAGGTTGACCCCGACCGAGGAGTAGGCAGCCACCAGCAGGCCCGAGCAGTCATAGCCGCCGGGGCCAGTGCCGCCCCAGACGTAGGGCTTGCCGACCTGGGCAAGAGCGAAGGAGGCTGCGGCGTTCGCGGTACCGCTGGCCGGGCCACTGACCTGGGGCGCGGTGTAGGACGGTGCCGGGTTCGAGGTCTGCGGTGCCACAGGTGCCGCAGACCAGCTGTTCTGGGCGGCGGCCTGCTCGGCAGCGGCGGCTTCTTCCGCGATGCGGGCTTCTTCGGCTGCCCGGGCCGCCTCCTCGGCTGCGCGAGCCTCTTCGGCCGCCTTGGCCTCTTCGGCTGCCCTGGCTGCTTCCTCGGCCGCCCTGGCCTCTTCGGCGGCGCGAGCGGCAGCCTCCTCGGCCTTGCGGGCCTCCTCTACCTCACGGGCCTTCGCCTCGGTGACCGGCTCTGCCAGGTCGGGGCGCTCGGCGTTGCGGGACAGTGGCAGCGCACTGCTCAGTGAGACGTCGGTGACCGGCTCGGTGGCCCGCACGGTCGACATCGCGTTGGGCACGATGAGCACCGCACTGGCGGTGATCGCAGCCATGGCGCCCAGCAGGTTGCGGCGCATCTGCACCGGGCGGCGGCGCTGTGTGAGCCTGGGCAGCTCGCGGGTGGTGGCCAGCGACTCCTCGGGCTCGAAGCTGACCGGGGCGTCGATCGCCCGGCTGCTGACACTCATCAGGGTGTCGTCCAGGACGTCGGTCCCCGGGACGCTGCGCCGTGCCGCTGCGCCAACCCCTGCTTCGGGGGTCGGGATCGGCTCGATCAGTGCCCTGCGTGCGCTCATTGCTGTTCCTTTGGTCAACGAATCGTGACGTGGACGTGGTCGTAGTGGTTCTGGGTGATGCCGCCGCGGTCCTCCATGTAGGCGAAGCCCGCGCCGGGGGCCCAGTTGCCCCAGATCTGCTGTTCGTAGATGACGTACTCGACGCCCAGCGTGCTGGAGTTGGCAACCAGCCAGTTGGCGATGTCCCAACCGGCGGGGCCGCTGATCATGATGTCGATGGCCTGGCCGGCACCGTGGTCGTCGGCCGAAGCGCGCCAGCCGCCGTAGGACGAAACATTCGGGAACTGCGCACAGATCGCCTGGAAGGCCGTCTGGGCCTGGTAGGTCAGTCCGAGGTTCGAGCCGTCGCCCTGGGCGCAGGTGCCGCCACCAGCTGGCGCGGTCAGCGCACTCTCGGCCGGGGCTGCCGCCTGGCTGCCGGACTGGGATTCGGCGGCCTGCTGCGCTGCCTGTTCGGCTGCGCGGGCCTCTTCCTCGGCAGCTGCCTTCTCGGCCGCCTCGGCGGCTGCCTTTTCGGCGGCCTCGGCAGCAGCCTTCTCTTCAGCGGCCTGGGCTGCGGCGCGCTCCTGCTCGGCCTTCTCGGCTGCCAGCTCTTCGGCCTGCGCCCGCGTGATCGGGTCGACCAACTCGAGGCGGTCAGCGCTGCGGCTCAGCGTGCTGGTGCGGTCGATGCTGCTCAGGTCTGGCTGGGCGGTCACCTGGCTCAGCGCACTCGGCACGACCAGCACCGCACCTGCGGTCGCGGCAGCGGCCGCTCCCAGCAGTCCGCGCTTCAGCCGACGCGACGGCTGGGCAGGCTGGTCGACGGAAATCTTAGGAAGCTCACGGGTAGAGGTGAGCGGCTCTTCCGGCTCGAAGCTGATCGGGGCCGAAACGGCTCGGCGAGCCGCATATGCGCTGACGCTATACAGCGCATCGATATCGATGTCTGCAGCATGGGCGCGACGAGCGCCCTGCTGGAAAGTGTTCAAAGCTGGGTCGGTGAAATCGGCCGACTCGGAATCGAGTAGTGCTCGGCGTGCTCCCACAGGGGTTCCCCTCACCAATTGGGTTCATTTCTGAGAACAGTCTAAAGATTCTCTCAGGCGAACACAAATGTTTCTGGGAAACTCTTGCATGCCCATCATCGCTGCTTGTCAACCGCAGTTTCCGGGCTTCTGGAGGGTGCGTCCGCAGCGCCCGGGATTCTTAGATTTGCCCCTGCAGTGCGTCCGACATCGCACGCGCGCGCGAGCGCAGCCCGCCCAGTTCGCCACCGGTCAGGCTGTCCCCCAAGAGCTTGGGACCCAGACAGCATGCGACAGCCCCGGCAGCAAGCCAGCGCTTGACCTCATGGGAGGATTCCGCGTCGCGGGCGATCAGCCGGACCTGCGGCACCAGCGCCGCCAGTTGGGCTGCATAGGCACCGCTGAAGGCACTTGCCGGGACGACCTGCACAGCCGGCGCCCCGCCGCGCCACACCGAGGCTACCTCGGTGGGTGTCAGGGCCGGCGGAGCATATGGCAGGCCGGCCCCGGCAAGTACTTGGTTGACCTGCGCATCGCCCATGGCCAGCGCGAATCCCGCATGTTGCCCGACGGCCCAGGCGGCGTCCTCGGCGGTGAACAGGTCGTGGGCGCCAACGAACAGGCGGCGTCCGAAGATGTCGCGCAACGCCTGTGGGGTTAGCTGACTGCCGGGCGGCAGGCTGACCACGTCGAGACCCTCCTGCAGCAGCACTTCGATCGGCGCGATCGCCTGGTCGACGGTGCACTCGGGGAGCATCACCACAGCCCTGGTCGTCAGCAATCGTTCGGGCAGGGCAGCAGAATCGGCAGTCATGGGGTCCATCATCGCCGGTTAGAAGGTGAACCCACCCCAAAGCACACTGGCCAGCAGCAGACCGGCCGCCAGGTTGACCGTGGTCGCTGCCAGGAATACCAGTACCGGCTTCCAGCCGGCCTGCTTCAATGAGCCGAAGCTGAACTCCAGCCCGATACTCACGAAGGCCAGCACCAGGAACCAGGTGCGCAGGTCATTGGCCACCGAGATGGCCGGCTTGACGATCTCGGGGTCGGCGGCGGTCGAGAAGATGGTGGCCGCTACCGAGGCGATCAGGAAACCGAGCACGAACTTCGGGAAGCTGTTCCACAGGGTGACCAGCTTCGGACGCGGATTCCCGGCCTCGCGCTCGACCTTGAAGGTGAAGTACATCGTCAACAGCACTGCCACCACGCCCAGCAGGGCATTCTGGGTGACCTTGACGATGGTGGCGATCTGCAGTGGCTGCTCGCCAGCCATGGTCCCTGCCGCAGTGACGGCAGCGGTGGTGTCGATATTGCCGCCGATCCATGCTCCAGTGACTGCCGGGGTCAGGTTGAGCACGTCAGCCGCCCACGGCAGGAAGAAGATCATCGGTACCGCGAAGACGATCACCAGTGACGCGGTGTAGGCCAACTGCTCCTTCTTGGCCTGCACTGCGCCGGCCGCTGCCACCGCCGCCGAAACGCCACAGATTGATACTGCGGAACTGAGCAGTGCACGCAGCTTGTCGTCCAGACCGAGCAGACCCGAGAACCACCAGGTGAACATGAACACGATCGCGATCAGCAGGAAGGCCTGGGCCACTGCGGGCAGCGCGGCCCTGGCGATGATCGCAAAGTTGATTGAGGCGCCGAGCAGCACCAGACCGGTCTTGATCAGGAATTCGGTGCGGAAGGCGGCCTGCATCTTCTTTCGGACACCCAACCCCGACAGGATCGCGTTGGCGGTGAAACCGATGATGATCGCATACACCGGGAACTCGATCGACTTGGCGACCCGGCCGAAGCCGGTGCCCTGGGTCGCCTCGGGCACCCAGTTGGTCAACCAGTGGACTGCGGCCCCCAGACCGAGCAGCACCACGACACCGGCGAGCGTCCACAACGGGTGGCTGCGCTCAGGCGGTGCCTGGGCTGCCTCGACGGCGGGGGCACTGACGTCCTGTCCGGCGCTCACGCGCTGGTCATTCACGGGATCAGCCCCTCGGGGATGATGCCGGTCAGGCAAAGCGCCAGCAGGGTGAGCCCGATCACGAAGGCCAGCCAGTCCTCACTGATCGAGAACTTGCCGGCTGAATCAGGGGCCTGGGCGGGCGGGGTACTGGGTTGGCTGGTCAAGAAGAGCTCCTTGGTTTGCATCGCCAGAACATCCTCAGGCTAACCACCGGCGCAGCGCCCACCAAACGAGGGGGCAAAGGTTAACCCCGATTTAACAGTGCCACCCCCACCGAAACCAGCCCGAGCAGTACCCCGAAGGCCAGGGTGAGTACCCAGCCGGGCACCCGCGAGGTCAGGGGGCCGCCGAGCAGCCCACCGGTCATGCTCCCGATGGTGAATGCGGTGGTCAGCGGCCAGTCGATCACCACGTGGGTGCCTACCCGTGACAGCAATCCGCTGCTGGTGGTGATGACCATGACCAGCAGCGAGGTGCCGGCAGCGGTCCTCATCGGAAGGCCGAGCGCCAGCACCAGCATCGGTACCACGACGAAACCACCGCCCACCCCGAAGAAGCCGGTCACCCCACCGGTCAGGGATGCCAGCGCGAAAATCTTCAGCCACTGCCCCAGGCTGCGGCGCGGCGCCGCCTGCCGGGCCCGGGCGGTCCGGTCGTCTGCCGGTTGCTGGCGCCGGTCACGGGCCGCCTTGGCGAACATGGCCACCGAGACCACCGCGAGCAGCCCCGCGAACAGGGCCATCAGCAATGTCGGGTCGGTGCGCACCGATGCCCGGGAACCCAGGAATGAGCCGGCCAACCCGAGCAGCCCGAAGGCCAGGCCATTGCCCCAGTCGATCGTGCGGTGCCGCAGATGGTGGATACTGCCGGCCACTGCTGTGGCTCCCACGATGACCAGCGAACTCGCTGCCGCCGAGTGCGGGGCCTGGCCCAGCCCATAAACCAGGATCGGCACCGAAAGGATGCCCCCACCAGCGCCCAGTACGCCCACGACCACACCGACCACCAGGCCGATCAGCAGGGCTTGCAGCACGCCTCAACTCTAGGTAAGCGGGCTGGTGTGGGCGGCACATGCAACAATCACTGGCGTGCAGCAGACCCCAGAACTCGCCCGGTTGCTGGACGAACTGGGCCCGCGTCCCGAACCCGATGCGCTGTTCACCGCCTTCGAGGGCTGGGCAGCCGGACGCGGAATGCCGCTATATGAACACCAGTCCGATGCACTGCTGGCCACACTGGCCGGGGCGAACACGATCATCACCACCCCGACAGGTTCAGGCAAGTCACTGATCGCCACGGCTGCGCACGTGGTAACGCTGGCCAACCGGGGCCGTGTCTACTACACCGCGCCAATCAAGGCCCTGGTGAGCGAGAAATTCTTCGGCTGGGTCGACGACTTCGGGCCTGACCTGGTGGGCATGGTCACCGGGGACGCATCGGTCAACCCGGACGCCCCGATCATCTGCTGCACCGCAGAGATCCTGGCCAATATCGCCCTGCGTGAGGGTGCGGCAGCCGATGTGCAGATGGTGGTCGCCGACGAATACCACTTCATCGCCGACCCTGACCGTGGGTGGGCCTGGCAGGTGGCCACCAGTGAACTGCCGCAGGCGCAGTTCATGATCATGAGCGCCACCCTGGGCGATGTATCAGGCCTGGTCGACCTGCTCGACGAACGCACCGGGCGCCCCACCGAGGTGCTGGCCGGTGTCACCCGCCCGGTGCCGCTGGTGTTCAAGTGGTCGCTGGATCCGCTGCCGCAGACGCTCACCAGCCTGGTGCGCGAAGACGGCGCCCCGATCTACCTGGTGCACACCAGCCAGGCCGCCGCAACCGAGCAGGCCCAGGGCCTGATGAGTGTCAAGCTCGTCGACACCGCCCAGCGCCGGGCGATCGTCGATGCCATCGGGCGGTTCCGGTTCTCCCGCGGCTTCGGTGCGACGCTGGTGAAGATGCTGCGCGCCGGTATCGGCGTCCACCATGCGGGGCTGCTGCCCAAGTACCGGCGGCTGGTCGAGACCCTGGCCCAGCAGGGTCTGCTGAAGGTGATCTGCGGCACCGACACCCTGGGTGTCGGCATCAATGTGCCGATCAGGACTGTGGTCTTCACCACCCTCAGCAAATTCGATGGACGCCGGCAACGACTGCTACGGGCCCGCGAGTTCCACCAGATCGCGGGACGGGCGGGGCGTCCCGGTTTCGACCCGGTCGGCACTGTGGTGGTGCAGGCCCCCGAACACCAGGTCGAGAACGCCCGCATCCTGGCCAAGTGGGCAGGTGATGATAAGAAGTTGAAGTCGGTGCGTCGCAAGAAGGCACCCGAAGGCTTCATCAACTACACCGAGGCGACCTTCGACAGGCTGGTGGGTGCCCAGCCCGAGACGCTGCGGGCCCGGCTCGAAGTCAGCCACTCGATGCTGCTCAACCTGCTCGAACGCGATGAGGACACCGGTGCTGCCCTGGCGCGCATCGTGCGCTCCGCGATCAGCGACCCGGGGCAGCAGCGCATGCAGTTGCGCCGGGCAGTCAAGCTGGGCCGCTCGCTGATCGAGGCCCGGGTGGTGGTGCGCCGCGAGACCCCGACCGCCGGTGGGCGCCGCTACGACCTGGCGGTGGGCCTGCAGGACGATTTCGCACTCAACCAGCCGCTGAGTGCGTTCGCCATGGCGGCCCTGGACATGCTCGATGCGGATTCAGCAGAATTCGCGCTGGATGCGCTCAGCGTCATTGAGGCCACCCTGGAAAACCCGATGGCAGTGCTGTTCGCGCAGGAACACAAGGTGCGCGGCGAGACCGTGGCCGAGTTGAAGGCTGAGGGCTACGACTACGAAGAGCGCATGGAAATCCTGGACGAGGTGACCTGGCCCCAGCCGCTCGCCGACGAACTGGGCGAGGTCTACACCGCATTCAGCCGGACCCACCCGTGGCTGGTCGCCCATCCGTTGCGTCCCAAGTCGATCGTGCGCGACATGGTCGAACGCGCGATGACATTCACCGAATACATTGCCTTCTACCGTTTGCAGCGCAGCGAGGGCCTGCTGCTGCGCTACCTGACCGACACCTGGCGGGCGCTGCGCCAGACCGTGCCGGTCGGCCTGCACACCGAAGAACTCACCGACATCATCGTGTGGCTGGGCGAGCTGGTGCGAGCCACCGATTCCAGCCTGGTCGACGAGTGGGAGGCCCTGGCCAGCGGTGATGCCGCGCTGGCTGCCCAGGCCATCAGCGAGCCGGCACCCGAGCGTCCGCTCACCGGTAATGCACGGGCGTTCCGCGTCCTGGTGCGCAATGCCATGTTCCGCCGGGTACAACTGGCTGCCGCAGATGATCCCGACGGCCTGGTCGGGCTGGAGGACGAGCCGAGCTTCACCGGCGACGACTGGGATGAGGCATTGGGCGACTACTACGACGAGCACCCCGAGCTGGGTTCGGACGCGGCCGCCCGCTCACCCGGGCTGTTCATCATCGAAGAACCCAACCCGCGGCGCTGGCTGGTGCGGCAGATCATTGATGACCCGGAACACCACCACGACTGGCAGATCACGGCCGTGGTTGACCTGGATGCCAGCGATGTGGCCGGTGAATTGGTGCTTCGGGTGCAGGATTTCGCGCGCATCGACTGAATCGGCCAAGACACGATTGGGTTACGAACCGCGCGCCTGGCTACCGCTGCCCGCGTAAGGCCGTGTAAACAGGCCTCAACTGCGAAACCGGCCGTTCGTGGCCGAATTTTTAGACAGGAAGCATCTATGCGCAAACCTCTTCGTGCTGCTGCTGTGGCCTCCGCCGCAGCACTCAGCCTGATTCTGGCTGCATGTGGCGGCGGCAACGGCGACACCACCGGTGGCGACGGGGCTGCCGGCGGCGGCGACATCGTGATCCGCGGCTGCGAGCCCAAGGAAGCCCTGGTTCCGGGCAACACCTCCGAAACCTGTGGTGGCGACATGGTTGACGCCATGACCTCGCGGCTGATCCATTACAACACCGAGACCTCCGAGCCCGAGATGGACATTGCTGAGTCCATCGAGACCGAGGACAACATCACCTTCACCGTCACCCTGAAGCAGGGCTACATGTTCCATGACGGCACCGAGGTGAAGGCCCACAACTTCGTGGACGCCTGGAACTACACCGCGGCCGCCGAAAACGGCCAGGCCGGCGCCTACTTCATGGGTGCCATCAAGGGCGCTGCCGAGGCAAGCGCTGAGGGTTCGACCATCACCGAGATGGAAGGTCTGACCGTCGTCGACGACTACACCTTCACCATCGAGACCGTCGAGCCGACCTCGAACCTGCCGATCCGACTGGGCTACTCCTCGTTCGCCCCGCTGCCCGACTCGTTCTTCGATGACCCCGAGGCCTTCAACGACAACCCTGTCGGCGCTGGCCCGTTCGCCTTCGATTCCAAGAGCACCAGCGAATTCAAGTTCGTCAAGTTCGACGACTACGCCGGTGACTACGCCGCCCAGGTCGATTCGCTGACCTTCCGGCTGTACGCCGACCCGTCGGCCGCCTACAACGACACCGTGGCGAACCAGCTCGACTACACCAGCGAGATCCCGACCGACCAGCAGGTTGGCGACCAGTACAAGTCGGACCTGCCCGACCGCAACGCGGTTCGTGAGTCCATGCGCTTCACCGTCCTGGTCTTCTCGCCGGTCGACGAGCAGCTCGCTGACAACCTCGAGCTGCGTCAGGCACTGTCGATGGCCATCGACCGCCAGCTGATCATCGACCAGATCTACAACGGCCTGTACAAGGCTGCCCACGGTTGGGCACCGGCCATTGTCTCCGGCGCGACCGACTCGGCATGTGGCGAGCTGTGTGACTTCGACGCGGATGCTGCCAAGGAGCTCTACGAGCAGTCCGGTGGCTACGAGGGCACCCTGACCATCACCACCAACGGTGACGGCGCCCACAAGGAATGGACCGAGGCAACCTGCAACTCCATCAAGAACACTCTTGACCTGGACTGCGTGGTCGTCCTGACCCCGACCTTCGCCGAATACCAGAAGCAGATCGACAACGACGAGATCATGGGCCTGTTCCGCTCCGGCTGGCAGGCTGACTACCCGTCGGTCGAGAACTTCCTGGCGCCGATCTACGGCACCGGTGCCGACTCGAACTGGTCGCAGTACAACAACCCGGACTTCGACGCCAAGCTGCGCGAGGCCGCTGCTGCCAACAGCATCGATGAGGCCAACGAGCTCTACCAGGAGGCCGAGGCCATGCTCGGCGCCGATCTGCCCACCACCCCGCTGTGGTACCCGCAGACCGTCGTTGGCTGGTCGGAGAACGTGACTGACGTCAACATCAACGCCTTCGGCGTGCTTGACTTCAGCGCCATCCGCACCGCCGGCTGAGCCCGTTAAGTAACAACGAAAAAAAGCCACGGCCGGCCACCGGTTTTCCCGGTGGCCGGCCGTGGCGCGTTCGGGCCAGTAGCAGGTCAACGCGAATTCTGGGCTAGAGTTTCCACGCGAATCAACCAATAAGGTGGCCGTTAGATGGGTACATACATCCTGAGACGCCTGATGCAGATGATCCCGGTGATCATCGGCACCACGTTCCTCATCTACTGGATGGTCTTCTCGCTGGGTGACCCAGCCCTTGGACGCTGCGGTGAAAGAGCCTGTCCAGACGCTTACATCGCCAAGCTGCACGAGGAATACAACCTCGACAAGCCGCTGCCCGAGCAGTACGTGCGATACATGGGCAAGGTCGTCCAGGGCGACCTGGGCACCAGCTTCAACGGCAACAAGGTCTCCGACCAGCTGGGTTCGCGCTGGCCGGTCACCATCAAGCTGGCAGTCATCGCAATCGCCTTCGAGGGTGTGATCGGCATCGCGGCCGGTCTGCTGGCGGGCCTGCGAAGACGCAGTTTCTGGGATTCGCTGGTCTTCGTCACCACCCTGGTGATCATCTCGATTCCATCATTCGTCCTGGGTTCGGTGGCCCAA
>JBMNPP010000072.1:0-11861 GCA_050943675.1 Brooklawnia sp. | reverse complement strand
TCGTCCGGAAGCTCTACCAAGTCACCGTCCCGCAAGAAGACCCGGACGGCGAAGTCAGCGACCCAACCCAATATCGTGGTCAGCACCGTGTCCAGCATCTGGCGCGGTATGTCGCGCGGGCTGGGCAGCCTGGCCCGCCGCATTGGAGGTAGTGGACCCGGCGTCGATTCAGGGCTGCGCCGCGATGGCGTCGGGCTGGGATTGTTCTGTCTGGCGGTGCTGGTCGCCGCATCTTTCTGGTTCACCATCCCCGGCCTGGTCGGTGAGTGGCTGCGCATCGGTATCGCCTCGGTCATCGGCCTGAGCTCATATGCGCTGCCGGTATTCCTGCTCGCCATGAGCTGGCGGACCCTGCGCGACCCGGAGGCCAATGGGCCCCCCGGCAGGCAGGTCGTCGGGTGGACGTTGTTCGGATTCGGGGTCCAGGGCATCATCAACCTGACCCACTCCCCGCTGCCAGCCCCGGCTGATGCTGAACTGATGCGCAACTACGGCGGCATCGTGGGCTACATCGCCAGCTCGATGATGAGCCAGCTGCTGCCGGTCTGGCTGGCTGGTTTCGTGCTCGCGCTGGTGGCACTGTTCGGGCTGGTCGTCATCATCGGCCGGCCGATCCGCGAATGGGTCGAGCTGGCCAATACGGCCGTGGCATGGCTTGGCGGCCGGATCCAGAAAACCCGGCAGGCCCGGGCCGAGAAGCTCAGTTATGGCGTCGACGAGGCCTACGACTCCCCACTGCTGGAAGGGGATTCCAGCCGGGTCGGTGAACTGGAGGCCGGGCAATCAACCAATGTCGTGGCCCCAGAGCAGCCCTCCCTGCCAGTCAGCAAGGGCAAGGTGAATGCAGGGCTTGAACCGGATGCCGAGCTGTCGGCCCCCCCACACACCGCGCCACCGCAGCGGTCGGAGCAACTGGCCCTGTCGGGGGATGTGGTCTACACACTGCCCGAGTCGGGGCTTCTGAAGTCTGGCACCGTGCCCAAGGCGCGCACGGAGGCCTCGGACCGGGTCGTAAACAGGCTGCAGGACGTGTTCATCGAGTTCGACATCGACGCTCGCGTCACCGGCTACACCCGCGGCCCCACAGTCACCCGCTATGCCGTCGAGGTGGGCCCGGGAACGAAGGTCGAGAAGGTCACCAACCTCTCCAAGAACATCGCCTATGCGGTCGGCTCGACTGACGTGCGGATCCTGGCGCCGATCCCGGGACGCTCGGCGATCGGCGTCGAGATCCCGAACAGCGACAAGGAGATCGTCTCGCTGGGTGATGTGCTGCGCAGCCAGAAGGCCCGCAACGACCACCACCCGCTGACGGTGGGTCTGGGCAAGGACGTCGAGGGCGGCTATGTGCTGGCCAACGTGGCCAAGATGCCGCACCTGCTGGTGGCCGGTGCCACCGGCTCGGGCAAGTCCAGCTTCATCAACTCCCTGATCACCTCGGTGCTGATGCGAGCCACTCCTGACGAGGTGCGCCTGATGCTGGTCGACCCGAAGCGGGTCGAGCTGACCCCCTATGAGGGGATTCCGCACCTGGTCACCCCGATCATCACCGACGCGAAGAAGGCCGCCGAGGCCCTGCAGTGGGTGGTGCGTGAGATGGACCAGCGCTATGACGACATGGCGGCCTTCGGCTTCCGGCACATCGACGACTTCAACAAGGCCGTCCGCGCGGGGCAGGTGCAGTTGCCCGAGAACAGTGAACGAGTGCTGGCGGCCTACCCGTACCTGATGGTCGTGGTCGATGAGTTGTCCGACCTGATGATGGTGGCGCCCCGCGATGTGGAGGACTGCATCGTCCGGATCACCCAGCTGGCACGGGCGGCCGGTATCCATCTGGTGCTGGCCACCCAGCGTCCCTCGATCGATGTGGTCACCGGTCTGATCAAGGCCAATGTGCCCTCGCGGCTGGCCTTCGCGACCAGTTCGCTGACCGACTCGCGGGTGATCCTCGACCAGCCGGGTGCAGAGAAGCTGGTCGGGCAGGGTGACGGCCTGTTCCTGCCGATGGGCAAGTCCAAGCCCATGCGGGTGCAGGGATCATGGGTCGGCGAGGCCGAGATCCGTGATGTCGCGGAATACGTCAAGGGTCAGCTGGAGGCCAGCTACCGCGATGACGTCGTCCCCGACACTGCCTCGGCCCCCAAGGTCGCCGAGGACATCGGCGATGACCTGGAACTGGTGCTCGATGCCGCCCGGCACATCATCGAGTTGCAGTTGGGCTCCACCTCGATGCTGCAGCGCAAGCTGCGGATCGGTTTCGCCAAGGCAGGCCGTATCATGGACATCCTTGAGAACCGTGGCGTCGTTGGACCTTCCGAGGGCAGCAAGCCGCGCGAGGTCCTGGTCATTCCCGATGACCTGGACGAGGTACTGGCCAACCTGTCTGGGGGAGCATGACGATCGCAGTGCACCTGGTGAGCCTCGGCTGCTCACGCAATGATGTGGATTCCGAGGAGTTGGCGGCTCGCCTGGATGCCGGGGGTTTCACGCTGGCCGATGAGCCGGACGCCGCCGACATCATCATGGTAAACACTTGCGGTTTCATCCAACAGGCCAAGAAGGATTCGATCGACACCCTGCTCGCGGCATCCGACTACAAGGACCAGGGCAGGGCCAAGGCTGTTGTTGCGGTCGGCTGCATGGCTGAGCGATATGGCCGCGAACTGGCTGAAGCACTGCCCGAGGCCGACGCTGTGCTCGGCTTCGACTCCTACCCCGAGATCGCCGGGAAGCTGCGGGCCATCCTCGATGGCGGGCACATCGAGGCGCACACACCAACTGACCGCCGCAAACTGCTACCGCTTGCACCGGTTGCCCGACAGGGTGCAGCACAACTGCCCGGCTCAGCGGTCGTACCCGGTCACCACGAATTGCGCGGGCCTGCCTCCGGGCCGCCAGTGCTGCGCCGCCGGCTTGCCGGGGGCCCGTTCGCACCCCTCAAGATCGCCTCGGGCTGCGATCGGCGCTGCGCCTTCTGCGCGATCCCGTCCTTCCGTGGCGCCTACCTGTCGCGGCCGGTCGACCAGATCGTCGCCGAGGCGGCCTGGCTGGCCAGCGAGGGCGTCAAGGAGGTCATGCTGGTCAGCGAAAACTCCTCCTCATATGGCAAGGACCTGGCCGAGCGTGGTGCGCTGCCCCGGCTGCTGCACGAATTGGCCGGTGTCGATGGTCTGGAGTGGATCAGGGTCAGTTACCTGCAGCCCGCCGAACTCACCCCGGACATGCTCGCCGCCATCGCCGGCACCCCCAAGGTGGTGCCCTACTTCGACCTGAGCTTCCAGCACGCCTCCGGGCCGGTGCTGCGCAGGATGCGCCGATTCGGGGACGCCGAGAGCTTCCTGGGACTGATCGACCAGGTGCGCGAACTGGCGCCGACCGCCGGAATCCGCACCAACGTGATCACCGGGTTCCCCGGTGAGACCCAGGACGATGTCGATGTCCTTGCAGATTTCCTCGTCCGGGCCCGGCTCGATGTGGTTGGTGTGTTCGGTTACTCCGACGAGGAGGGCACCGAGGGCGCCGAACTGTCAGACCACGTGCCGGCCGAGGTGATCACCCAGCGGGTCGATCAACTGACCGACCTGGTCGATGAGCTATGCAACCAGCGGGCAGAGGACCGCATCGGTTCGCAGGTAGAGGTGCTGGTCGAGTCAGTCGAGCACGACCAGGTGGTTGGACGTGCTGCCCAGCAGGGTCCGGAGGTTGATGGCGCCACCGTGCTGGCCGACGCGTCCGGTGTTCGGGTGGGTGAGGTGGTCAGCGCCGAGGTCTTCGCGACCGAGGGGGTTGACCTGCATGCCCGCATCGCCCGTCGCGATCAGCAGTAGAGTTTGACAGATGGCACCCGTAATCCTCGGGGGCACGGAACTAGGAGTTGGATGAGCACGGCGGAGCCGAAGGAAAGACTGCTCGGATTCACCTGGAATGTCCCCAACGTCCTGACGATGCTCCGGATCGTCCTGGTGCCGGTATTCGCCTGGATCTTCCTGGCCAACCCGCACGACCAGACGTGGCGGTGGTGGGCCACGGCGATCTTCGTCGTCGCGATCCTGACCGACAGCTTTGATGGCTATATCGCACGCAAATACGATCTGGTGACCAATTTCGGCAAGATCTGGGATTCGATCGCCGACAAGGCACTGACCGGGGTCGCGTTCATCCTGCTGTCGGTCGTCGGTGAACTGCCCTGGGTCATGACGATCATCATCCTCGCCCGGGAATGGGGGATCACCGCACTGCGGTTCGCGATCCTGAAGTACGGCGTGATGGCGGCCAACCGGGGCGGCAAGCTCAAGACCCTGATGCAATCGTTCGCGTTGATCGCCTTCCTGCCGTGGCTGCCCGACCTGGGCACCTGGTTCGTGGCACTCAAGTGGACCCTGATGTGGATCGCCTTCGCGCTCACCGTTTTCACCGGGCTGGAGTACCTGTGGGAGGCCCAGAAGTTGCGCCGTGCCTCGCTTGCCGCGGGTGGGCCGGTTGAGCTTCGGGACGGCAGTTGGCAGCCCCTGGCAACCGGGCCCGTCAGGCAGTCCGAGGCGCCGGTGGACCCGGTCGATGGGCCGCCAGCCGATGATGCCAACACCAACTGAACCGTCCGCGCCGACTGCCCGGGTGATTCGGTTGTTGCGCCGGGGCGGCTGGACGATCGCGACCTGCGAGTCGATCACCGGTGGTGGAATCGGGGCTGCGCTCACGGCTGTGCCGGGTGCCTCGGATGTTTTTCGTGGTGGCCTCATCACCTATGCAACCGACCTCAAGACGAGCCTGGCCGGAGTGGACGCAGGGTTCGTGGCTGCCAACGGCGTCATCAATGAGCGCACCGCAAAAGAAATGGCGCTGGGTGCCGCCTGGAACTGCCGCAGTGACGTTGGACTGTCAGCCACTGGAGTCGCTGGTCCCGATGCCCAGGATGGTTTCGAGCCGGGGACCGTCTGGTTGGGGCTGGCCCTGCCAGCGGATTGGGACGATCGCATCCGCGCCCGGAGACTGCAACTGGCCGGAGACCGGGAAACGATCAGGGCCAGTTGCGTGGCTGCCGCTGTGTCGTGGCTGGTCGAGTGCCTGGTTGAACCCGCACACCACTGATGTGCCAATCGGGTTGGGACCACCGCCTTTGTCCCAGGTCTGGAATAACCCGGTGGTGAAGCGCGTTGGGGCAGGTGTAGGCCCGCAACCGATGGGCTGTCGAAAGGGGTACGCCATGGCCGTTCTTGCTCGTGAACTGCTTGGCGAGGTACTGCGCTCCGAGCGAATGCGGCAGGGCCGCACACTGCGCGAGGTGTCGCTGGCCGCCCGGGTGTCGCTGGGCTACCTGTCCGAGGTCGAACGTGGACAGAAGGAGGCCTCCAGCGAGTTGCTGCAGGCGATCAGCGGGGCACTGGGGGTCACGCTGTCCCAGGTCTACGGCTCGGTGGCGCAGTTGTTCGCCGAGGCTGAGGGCTCGCGCCCGGTGCTCGCTGCCTGATATCCGCCGGCCGGGTTTGGCTTTTGTCCTTCCGGCAAACAGGCTTGTGTTCGAGATGTCGTGGTTAGGATGGGGGAGTCCGCCCCGCGTGTGCGCGGCCCCCGATCATTGGAGATCTCATGACACAAGCCGTGGAAACCCAGCCCTGGACTGACACGTCCAAGACCCCCCGCGAGCGGGCAGAATTGCTCGTGGCCGCAATGAACCTGGATCAGAAGATCTCGCAACTGCACGGCAACATGGAAACGGTCGACATCTACTCGATGAGCACCGATGTCGAGGATTCCGAAGGAATGGAGCAGTTGGCAGCCCAGATCAGGGTCGAACGCCACGTCGCCGCAATAGAGGAATTGGGGATTCCGCGGTTCCGCATCACCAACGGTCCAGTCGGTGTCGGTATGGGCGACGGAACCCCCAGCCCGCCAGCCACCGCGCTGCCGATGACGATCGGCGTGGCTGCATCCTTCGATCCACAGGTCGCCTACGAGTACGGCAACGTGATCGGTTCCGAGACCGCCACCCTGGGCCAGCATGTCCTGGAGGGCCCCGCGGTCTGCCTGCACCGCACCACCATCGCTGGGCGCAACTTCGAGTACTTCTCTGAAGATCCATACCTGTCCGGTGTGATGGGGGTCGAGGTCACCAACGCCATCCAGTCGCACGACATCATCGCGATGGGCAAGCACTATGTGGTCAACGACCAGGAATATGAGCGTTTCCGCGTCAGCATCGAGGTCGACGAGCATGTGCTCCGCGAGCTCTACCTGCTGCCATTCGAGATGCTCGTCAAGGACGCCAAGGTCGCATCCATCATGAGCGCCTACAACAGAATCCGCGGGGTCTACGCTACCGAGTACAGGTACACCCTGCATGACGTGCTGCGGGACGACTGGGGTTTCGAGGGCTATGTGCAATCCGACTTCTGGTCGACCCGCTCTGCGGCGGCATCGCTGAACGCCGGGCTCGACCACGAGATGCCTGACGCCAAGTGGCTCAACGAGACGAACATCAAGAACGCCCTCAACGACACCAGCCTCGAGATCGAGACGATCGACCGTGCGCTGATTCGTCGTTACACCCAGATGTTCCGGTTCGGCCAGTTCGAGCGGCCCTATGAGCCCGGTGAGATCGACGCTGCCGCGCATGGTGCGATCGCGCGACGGCTGGGCGGGCAGATGGCCGTACTGCTCAAGAATGACGACCAGTTGCTGCCACTGGCCCCGCCAAGCGGACGGGTGCTCATCGTGGGCCAGCAGGCCTACGCCGGCCAGGCCTGTCAGGGCGGCGGTGGTTCATCCAAGGTCGATCCGCTTTACACGGTGGCGCCGCTGGAGGGCATGCGCGATGTGCTGGGTGAACTCGGTTCGGATGCCGAAACCGAGCTCTTCGTGGTTGCCAACGACCTGTCGAACCTGGCCGAGGCCAGGCAGGCGGTCCAGGCAGCCGACCTGGTCATCGTGATGGCTGGTCTGGTGGCCACCGAGGGCGCCGACATGCCGAGCCCCAACATGTTGCACCGCCAGAACGAGATGCTCGACGAACTGCTGGGTCTCAACCCGAACCAGGTGCTGGTGCTGAAGAACTCGGCACCGGTCCTGATGCCGTGGATCGACAAGGCCCCCACCGTGCTGGAGGTCTGGAACCAGGGCACCGAGGACGGCCATGTGGTCCCAGACCTGCTCTTCGGCCTGGTCAACCCGTCCGGCAAGGTGCCGACCACCTACCTGCGCGACGAGGCCGACACGCTGTACGCCAACCATCCCGAGCGTTACCCAGGCACCGACGAGGGCGCAGGCTACCCGGTGATCCGGTACAGCGAGGGACTGGAGATGGGCTACCGCTGGTTCCAGGCGCAGGACATCGAGCCGCTGTTCTGCTTCGGATACGGGCTGTCGTACACGACCTTCGAACTCGATGATTTCGCCGTCGAGGCCGAGGGCTTTGACGGTGGCCAGCCAGTCAAGGTTCGGGTGAACGTCACCAACACCGGTGAGCGGGCCGGTGCCGAGGTCGTGCAGGTCTACCTCGGTATCCCGGTGGCCGGCCAGCCGCCCAAGCGGCTGGTGGGCTTCGCCAAGGTCTCGCTGGGCGCCGGCGAATCCCGGCAGGCAGAGATCGTGATCGATCCGGCAGCAACCAACCACCCATTCAGTGTCTGGGATTACGGCGTTGGTGACTTCGCAGTGAAGCCGGGCGAATACACCGTGTACGTCGGCACCTCCAGCCAGGACACCCCGTTCACGGCCACCCTGACAGTTCCGGAACAGCTCTAGGCAGCGGGGCGCCGCTCAGCGACGCAACCGGAACCCTTGCGGCACCATGACGAGCCCGGCATCCTGCAGCGCGTCATGGTAGCCGCTGTTCTGGAGCGCCGGTGAACCGTTGATCCGTTCGATCGTCAACTCATCGATTCGGCCGGACGCAACCGCGAGGGCCAACAACCCAAGAGCCGAGGGCAGGCGCTGGTCGCCGGCATCGACGAAGACCAGCAGGGTGCGGGCGCCGCGTTCCAGATAGGCGACCAGCACTCCGTCGTCCAGCAGCACCATCGACCCGGCGCCACGGTTGGGTCGATGGCCGGGCGAAGCTGGCCAGGGCAGGGCAGCCCCGTAGGGGTTGGCTGGGTCAACTGCCGCCAGCAGCAAGGGGCCAAGCGATGATTGGTCGCGCAGCCGGTCGAGCGCGCCCGGCAAGGCGAACTGGGCACCACCCAGGCCGTCAACGAAATAGCCGCGACGCACCAGCCCGCGCTCCTCGAGCACCGAGGCGAGCCGGTAGACCTCGGCGAAGGAACCCACCAGCGCCTCAGCCGCCAACCCGGGCCTGGTCAGTACACCGTGCCGGGACAGCAGCAGGTCGACATCCTGCACGAGCTGATTGGTTTCCCCCAGCCGGCCGCGAGCCACCGCGGCCCACCGCACCGCACTACCGGGCGCAGCGCCGAAACCCGGCCCATGCCCGGATGGTGATTGGGGCACCAACGGGGGTACGACACGCGGCAGCCTGCGCCGAGGGCTGGGAGTGCGATGGACCCGCCGCAATGCCTGCTGGCCGCCCCACTGGCGGACTGCGGCGAATGAATCGGTGTTGACCAAACCCAACCAGGCCAACTGCCACAGTGCCCGGTGGGCCTGCTCAGGCCCCAACCGCTCGTCGGTCAGGTCAGCCAGCCGCCAGGCGCCACCCGCCTCCAGGCGGTTGAGCAGCGTTTGCATCTCATCATCCAGATCGGCTGCCACGCCGGCCAACTCGACGTCCTGGGGCCACAGCTGTACCCAGCCGTCCCGCTCACCCAGTTGGCCCTGCCCAGTCCAGCGCACCGAGCCTTCTGCCAGCAGTTCGTCCAGCATGGCCGGTTGGTAATCAGCCACCCTGACCGGCAGCACCAGGGTCTCGATGACCGATGCCGGGAGCGGCACCCCCGCCAATTGGTCAACCGCTGCCAGCAGTGCTCCGCTACCCAGCCCGGGGGCATCCAGCTCATGCCATGCGGGCAGGAAGCGGGCGAACCGGGTTTGGCCCACCGGCTCGACCCCGGAGCGCAGATCGGCCAGCATGCGCCGTTTGAGCCGATCAAGCACTTCGATGTGCGAATACTGCGGGCCGGGTTGCGCTGGCCGCAGCGTAGTCGCCAGCACCTGGCCGTCGCCGGTGAGCTGGGCCAGGCGGGTGGCGACCACACCGGGATCAAGTTGAAACCGCGCAGCGAACTCAGCGGGCTGTACCGCCACCCGGGTGCGCAGCCAGCGAGTCAACAGCCGGTGCACGGCATCCTCGGGTGGCTGGCCCCCAACGGCCTGCCCGCCCAGCCAGCCGAGGTCCTCTGCGGCCACGAACTGGTCAGACGGCTCGCTGGCCCACAGCTGGACCCGGCCCTGCGTGGCCAGCCCTTCCAGCCAGCCGGCCACTTCGGCGGGCTGGGAACTGCGGGCCGCCAACTCGGTCACGCTGAGCGGCCCGAGCCTGGCCAGCACATCCCACAACTGCTCGGCATCGGTCGCCTGCCAACCGGGCGCGACCCGCTGCAGTTCGCTGTCCAGTTGGTCAATCAACTGGCGGTCAAAGAATTCGGTTGCAGATTCGCGGCCCAGCAAGTCGTCGAGCAGCCCCTGGTCGAGGGTGAGTGCCGCCAGCCGACGTTCCGCAGCAGGCTGGTCATCGTTGTAGATGTAGGTGCCCAGGTAGCCGAACATGGCGTGCTGGGCATAGGGCGAGGGTTGCGCTGTTTCCACCGCGAGCACCCGCACCTGGCGGGCTGCAATGCTGCGCACCAGTTCCTTCAAGGCAGGCAGGTCGAACACGTCATGCAGGCATTCCCGCATCGTCTCGAGCACGATCGGGAAATCGGGATAACGGCTGGCCACCTCCAGCAATTGGGAGGCGCGCAGCCGTTGTTGCCACAGCGGTGAGCGCTGCCCGGGACGGCGCCGCGGCAGCAGCAGGGCCCGGGCCGCGCACTCCCGGAAGCGGGCAGCGAACAGCGTCGTCCCCGCCACCTCGGCCTCGATGATCGTGTCGATGTCGCCAGCGTCCAGACCGGTCAGCAATTCAGCGCCCGGCGGCTCGGCGTCGACGTCGGGTATCCGCATGGTCAGCCCGTCATTGGTCGCATTGGTGGCCACGTCCACGCCGTAGCGTTGGCGCACATGGTGGCGCAGCAGCATCGCCAGCGGGGCGAGCACCGATGAGCCCAGCGGGCAGAGCACCGCTACCCGCCAGTCACCCAGCTCATCGCGGAACCTTTCGACCACGATCGTGTGCTCATCGGGCACCACCCCGGTGGCACTGGCCTGGTCGGTGATGTAACCCGCCAGGTTTGCGGTGGCCGCTTCATCCAGACCCACTTGGGCCGCCAATTCCCTGGCAACCCCTGGCGGGTCCGCAGCGAGCTGACCAGTCAACCTGCCCAGCGCCCGGCCGAGGTCGACCGGGCGCGCCAGTGAATCGCCGTGCCAGAACGGCAGCCGGCCGGGTGCCCCGGGAGCGGGGCTGACCAACACGTGGTTGGTGGTGATCTGTTCGATGCGCCAACTGGTGGTGCCCAGGGTGAACACGTCGCCGACCCGCGATTCATACACCATCTCTTCATCGAGTTCGCCCACTCGCCGGCCAGCATCGCGACCACCGGCTGCTGCATCTGCCAGGAAGACCCCATAGGCGCCCCTGTCAGGGATGGTGCCACCGCTGGTGGTGACCAGTTGCCTGGCCCCCGGGCGGGCAGTGAGCATGCCGGAGTGGGCATCGCGGGCCAGCCGGGGGCGAAGCCCACCGAATTCCTCGCTGGGGTAGCGGCCGCAGAGCATGTCGATCACGGCATCGAAGGCTGGACGAGCCAGCCCGCGATAGGCATCGGCGCGTTGGACCATCCGGTACAGGTCGTCAGGATGGGCCGGGCCGGCAAGACAGATCGAAACCAGTTGCTGGGCCAGCACGTCCAGCGGGTTGGTCAGCCTGGCCAGCGGCTCGATCCGGGCGCTGAGCATGCCTTGGGTGATCGCTGTGCACTCCAGCAGGTCACCGCGTGCGGTGGGGAACAGGATGCCCTTGCTGGTGGCACCGACCTCGTGCCCGGCCCGGCCGATCCGCTGCAGGGCACTGGAGACTGATGCCGGCGCCTGCACCTGGATCACCAGGTCAACCGAGCCCATATCGATACCCAGTTCGAGCGACGAAGTGGCCACCACGCAGGGCAGGCGGCCGGACTTGAGTTCGCTCTCGATCTCGAGGCGGCGCTGTTTGCTGACTGAACCGTGGTGGGCCCGGGCAATGATCGGCTCATGGCCTGCGCTGGCGCCTGAGCGAGCGACGTAGCCGGCTGGGGCAGCGAACTGCCGGTACGCCTCACCAGCCCGGGCAGCATGCAGTTCGTTGAGCTGTGCAGTCAGCCGCTCGGCAACCCGCCGGGAGTTGACGAAGCAGATCGTCGAGCGGTGCCCATCGATCAGGTCCAGGATGCGCGGGGTGATGAACGGCCAGATCGAATTGGTGGCCGGCTGCTCGGGGTCAGCCGGCTGACGGTGCAGTTGGGTCATGTCCTCGACGGCAACACTGATCCGCACGTCCCAACTCTTGGTCGCTGGCGGCTCGATGATTGCTACCGGCCGGTCGCCACCCAGGAAGCCGGCCACCTGCCCAACCGGATTCACCGTGGCTGACAGGCCGACGCGTTGCTGCCCGGGATTGTACTGTCCGAGTCGCTCCAGGCTGAGGGCCAGGTGTGCTCCGCGCTTGGTGGCCGCGATCGCATGCACCTCATCGACGATCACGGTCTGGACATCGCTGAGTGTCTCGGCTGCCGCGCTCGACAGCATCAGGAAGAGCGACTCGGGCGTGGTGATGAGGATGTCGGGGGGCTGCCGTACCAGCCGCCGGCGTTGGCTGTCGGGGGTGTCGC
>JBMNPP010000071.1:0-11946 GCA_050943675.1 Brooklawnia sp. | reverse complement strand
ATCACTGACGCGGCCGCCCCGGTCATCATCGAGACCAAGGGCTCAGTTGGCGACCACATCGACGACCTGAACTGGATTCGCGCCCGACTCTAGAAGGCCGAGTCCTCGTCGCGGGCAACCTCGGCCTCGGCCAGGGCAATGATCTGGTAATCATCGAGGACCTCCGCAGTGAACTCGACATTGCCCGAGGCCACCAGGTCACCAGTGACATCAGGGGCGAGGTCACGCCAGACGATGCGGTTGATGAAGGCCGCCACCTGGGCGGCCGTGAACGAGCAGCCGTCGAATTCGGTGTCGGCGCCCGCGTGGGCGTCCTCGATGAGCGTGGCATCCAGGCCCCGCTGCCGGGCCCCCAGGTAGGTGTGCAGCACCCCCGCATCAGAGCCCAGCCCGGCCAACCACAGGTGCCCGGCCTCCAGGACGGCCAGCGTGTCGGCCAGGTCAGTCTGGGTGAAGCCGTCATCCCAGGCATGGTCGATGAGCGGCTCACCCGGCTGCGAGGCCAGGGCATCGGCGAGTTGCCAGGCGGGCTGGCCGACCTGCAGGTCGGCGTCCACCCGACGCAGCCACACCACCGGGACTCCACCCAGCCTGGCGCGGGCGACCAGTCCGGCAATCACGCCGAGCACCTGTGCGGCACCAGGCAACTCGTCGGCTGGCCCCTGCTGGGCGTCGATGATGACCAGCACCGAGGCACTGCGCTGCGGGTAACGGCTCATGCCCGGAGCCTACTTGCCAGCCCGCTGGGTGTTCGCCGGTGGTGCCGCCACCTGTGGGGTGTGGTGTGATTGGACGCATGGGATTGCGTGACCTGTTTGGCTCCGGTGATGGCCCGGCCGACGAGACCTCGGTGTCGGTCGTCGAGGCATTGGCGCTGCTGGCGAAAGGTGGCGTGGTCATCGATGTTCGGACGCAGCACGAGTACGAACGCGGCCACATCCCTGGTTCGCGGATGGTACCGATCGACCAGTTGCAGGCAGCCCCGATGGAGGCGATCTGGGGGCACGACCCACTGGCCATGATGGATCCGGCCACCATCGACAAGGCGATCATCGTGGTCAGCACCACTCCTGCGCACGCCAATGCCGTGGCACACCTGCTGCGCGACAAGGATTTCGCTGCCCACCCACTGCGTGGCGGGCTGCTGGCCTGGGTGCGCGACGGGCAGGTCCTACTGCCCGGCCCACCCCGCTGAAGCCCGTCCCCCGCGCTTCGACAATCGCTGGGCCGACGGCTAGACTCGGACCTCGTGTCACCTGCGCCCGACGCAGGCCCGGCACGGCATTCGCCCTCCTGCCACGGGAAACGCCCGTGGCCGCATAGTCCGAAGGAGGTGGAGTTCGCGTATGCGCAAGTACGAAATCATGGTCATCATTGACCCCGACACTGACGAGCGTCAGGTCCCGGCTCTGGTGGAGAAGCACCTCAAAGTCATCACTGATGGTGGCGGCACCGTGGACAACCAGGACATCTGGGGCAGGCGTCGCATGGCATATGAGATCAACAAGAAGCCGGAAGGCATCTATGCGGTCCTCAATGTCACCGCCCCGTCCGATGTGGTCTCCGAGATGGATCGTCTGATGACCATCGATGAGCAGATCATGCGGACAAAGGTCATGCGAACCGACAAATAGGTCTTCGCTGTCGAGTTGTCCACAGGCCCGGCCCCGACTGAACCAATGTCAGTGCGCAGGCCGATACTGGGAACGGACTCGATGAAGACTCCCCACTCGTAACGGAGGAACCCCATGGCAGGCGAAACCCAGATCACCGTGATCGGCAATCTCACCGGCGACCCAGAACTGCGCTTCACGCCGTCGGGCGCCGCGGTGGCCAACTTCACAGTGGCCTCGACCCCGCGCAATTTCGACCGGCAGTCAAATGAATGGCGCGACGGCGAGACCATGTTCCTCAACTGCTCGGTTTGGCGCCAGTACGCAGAAAATGTCGCCGAATCCCTGCAGAAGGGCATGCGGGTGATCGTCCAGGGCAAGCTCAAGTCACGCAGCTTCGACGACCGTGAGGGCAACCGCCGCACGGTCTTCGAGATTGATGTGGAAGAGGTCGGCCCGGCGCTTCGTTATGCCACCGCCAAGGTCACCCGCACCACTTCGGGCGGCGGCCAGGGTGGCGGCTGGCAGAGCGGCGGCGGTCAAGGTGGCGGCCAGACCGACAACTGGTCTGCCGGCGGTTCGCAGTCGTCGAACCGCGGCCCCGCCTCCGATCCCTGGGCCAACGCCCAGAGCGAGGAACCGCCGTTCTGATCTGACCGGTCAGCGGCACCCAAGTAACCAACCACTTAGGCACATTCCGGCACGAGGCTTGCGTTGCCTCACCGCCGGGCTCGAGGGGCCAGATCCCCTCACGAAAGGAGCACCATAATGGCCGGTCCACAGCGCAAGCCTGTGAACAAGCGAAAGATCGTCCCAGTCAAGGCAGTCCGCATCGACAACGTCGACTACAAGGACACCGCAACCCTGCGCAAGTTCATCTCTGAGCGCGGCAAGATCCGGGCCCGTCGGGTCACCGGTTTGAGCGTCCAGGATCAGCGCAAGGTGGCGATCGCCGTCAAGAATGCGCGCGAACTGGCGCTGCTGCCCTACACGTCGACCAGTCGCTGACCAGGAGGAGTTGTTGAAATGAAGCTCATTCTGACTGCCACTGTCGAGAACCTCGGTATTGCCGGCGACGTCGTCGAGGTCAAGGACGGCTACGCCCGCAACTACCTGGTCCCCCGCGGTTTTGCCATCGTCTACAACCGGGGCACCGCAAAGCAGATCGAGGGCATCCAGCGTGCCCGCGACGCCAAGTCGATCCGCAACAACGAGCACGCCACCGAGATCCGGGGCCAGCTCGAAGACCTCACCGTGCAGGTCCCGGCTCGCGCCGACGACACCGGTCGGCTGTACGGTGCTGTCACCATGAACCAGGTCGCCAATGCCATCAAGAAGGCCGGTGGTCCGCTGCTTGACAAGCGCGCGATCTCGTCGGCAAAGCCGGTCAAGTCGGTCGGCAGCCACATCGTGACCGTGAAGCTCACCGATGCGGTGACCGCCCACGTACCGGTCGAGGTAGTGGCCGACTGAACCCGAGCCCTGACGGCTCAGCAAGACGCACGTCGGCCCGCCCGGGACATCCCGAAGCGTTTGCCGACGTGGCCAGACCAAGCAGGCCCGCCCACACCAGGGACGGGCCTGCTTGTGTATCAACATGGCTTGCCACAGCAACAATCAGGCTCGCACCGCCGGGTGCGGGGAACGAAGGGTGGACCTCGCCCCGACTGCGGCGGCCTCGATGGGAGAATCAAGCACGTGCGTGTGTACAACTTTTCTGCTGGTCCAGCAATGATGCCGCTCGAGGTCATCACCGAAGCCCAGGCCGAACTGCCCGATTGGCAGGGCGGCATGTCGGTGATGGAGGTCTCGCACCGCGGCAAACCATTCGTCGAGTGCGCCGCCCAGACTGAGCTGGCGCTGCGCCAGGTGATGGGCATCCCCGACAACTACCGGGTGCTGTTCCTGCAGGGCGGGGCGATGGGTCAGTTCGCGGCGGTGCCGTACAACCTGGCTGCCCCCGGCGACCGAGCCGATTTTGTGCTGACCGGCTCCTGGGGCGTCAAGGCTCGCAAGGAGGCCACGAAGCTTGGGCTGGACGCCCAGGTGGTCGCTGACGAGAAGGAATCGGGTTATACCCGCACCCCGGCGCGAGGCAGTTTCGCCCCCGGCCCTGGCGCAAGGTACCTGCATTACACACCGAACGAGACCATCGGTGGTGTCGAGTTCGGTTACCTTCCGGACACCGGGGACGTACCGCTGGTCGCTGATGCGAGCTCGACGATCCTGTCGCGACCGGTCGATGTGTCCAGGTACGGCGTGATCTACGCGGGCACCCAGAAGAACATGGGCCCGGCAGGTATGGCCGTGGTGATCGTGCGGGACGACCTGCTCGACCAGGCCCGTCCTGACACCCCATCGATCTGGCACTGGCGCGCCCAGGCCGACGCCGATTCGATGCTCAACACCCCGCCAACCTTCTCGATCTACCTGCTCGGCAAGATCCTGGCCTGGGTCGAACGCAACGGCGGGCTTGAGGGCATGGCTGAGCGCAACCGTGCCAAGGCCGAGATGCTTTACGGTTTCATCGACGAATCGGGCTTCTACTCAAACCCGGTGGCACCCGATTCGCGGAGCTGGATGAACGTGCCCTTCCTGCTGGCCAACCCCGAACTCGACAAGAAGTTCGTGGCCGAGGCAGCAGCGCAGGGACTTTCAACACTGGCCGGGCACCGTTCGGTCGGCGGCATGCGGGCCTCCATCTACAATGCGATGCCTATCGCCGGTGTCGCAGCCCTGGTCGATTTCATGAAGGAGTTCCAGCGCATCAACGGCTGACGCGCAAACCAAGATATGAGCTTTCGCATTCGTACGTTGAACTCGATCAGCCCGCGCGGCCTGGCGCGGCTGCCTGAGGATTATGCCGTCAGCAGCGACCTGGACGACGCTGACGCGTGGCTGGTGCGCTCTGCTGACCTGCACGAAAAGCAAATCCCGGACTCTGTCATGGCAGTCGCCCGGGCTGGTGCCGGGACAAACAACATCCCGATCACCAGGTTGAGCGAGCGCGGCGTGGTGGTCTTCTTCACCCCGGGGGCCAACGCCAACGCCGTCAAGGAACTCGTGCTGGCAGGCATGCTGCTCGCAGCGCGAAATATCGTCCCCGCTTTGCGGTTCGAGAACAGCCTCAGTGGTGACGACAACGAGATCAGCCAGGCAGTCGAATCCGGCAAGCGGCAGTTCGTCGGCTGGGAACTGCCCGGCCGCACGCTCGGCGTGATCGGTCTGGGTGCAATCGGGGTAGAGGTGGCCAACGCCGCCAGTGCCCTGGGCATGAAGGTGCTGGGTTACGACCCGGCCATCACCATCAGGCACGCCTGGCAACTGTCCAGCGAGGTGCGCCGGGCCAACGCCATCGAAGAGATCTTCAGGAAGGCCGATGTGGTCACGGTGCATGTGCCGCTGACCGAATCGACCAGGAATATGGTCAGCGAAGAACGCATCGCGTTGATGAAGCACCGGGCGGTCCTGATGAACTTCGCCCGCTCCGGCATCGTCGACGAGGAAGCCGTCGGGGCGGCGCTGGAGGCCAACGAACTGCGCACCTACGTCTCCGACTTCCCAAGCCAGACCCTGCACGACCACCCCAAGGTGATTGCGCTGCCCCACCTGGGCGCCTCCACCAGCGAGGCCGAGGAGAACTGCGCGATCATGGCCGCCGACGCAGTGCGCGACTTCCTGGAGAACGGCAACATCGTCAACTCGGTCAACTTCCCCAATGCCGCCATGGCGCGCAGCGAAGGCACCCACCGGATCGTCATCGCCAACCGAAATGTGCCCAACATGGTGGCGATGATGTCGACCCTGATCGGTGAGGCAGGGCTGAACATCACCAACCTGCTGAACACCTCGCGCGGCGACCTGGCCTGGACGATGATCGACGTCGAGGGTGACGTGCCTGACAACCTGCGGGAGCGGATCTTCGACATCGACGGGGTGCTGAGCGCCCGGCTGATCGACTGAGCAGCAGCGTCGGGGGCCCTAGACTTCGAGCGTGGCAAGCTACAACCGGGCCAGCACAGGGGTGGCCGGGCTGGACCGCATCTTCGACGGTCTGCGGCTCGGCGACAACGTCGTGTGGCAGGTCGACAGCCTCTCGCAATACCGGGCAATGGTGCAGCCCTTCGCCGACCGGGCCCGCGCCGAGGGCCGCCAACTGGTCTATATCCGCTTTGGCCACCACGAGCCACTGCTGGATGACTACGACGGCGTCGAGGTACACCAACTTGACGCGTCCCTGGGGTTCGAGCACTTCTCCTCCGAGGTACACCAGATCCTCACCGAGGGCGGCTTCGGCGCGTTCTACATCTTTGATTCGCTGACGTCGCTGCTGTATATCTGGCGCTCCGACCTGGCGGTGGGCAACTTCTTCCGGGTCACCTGCCCCTACCTGTTCGAACTCGACACGGTCGCCTACTTCGGTCTGATCCGCCGCGAGCACACCTTCGCGACCCTGGCGATGGTGCGCGACACCACCCAACTGCTGCTCGATGTCTACCTGATCGGCGGTGAGGTCTACGTCCACCCGTTGAAGGTCTGGCTGCGGCATTCACCCACGATGTTCTTCCCGCACCTGCTCAAGGGTGACCAGGCCAACCCGATCACCAGCTCCGAGAGGACCGCGCGGCTGTTCGCCTCGGCGTCCCTGCGCGTCGACCCACCCGACCACTGGCACCGCGTGGTGCAGCAGGGTTGGCAGGCACTGGATTCGATGGACGCCGCCCGCGAACGGGCAGCCGCTGACGAGCTGATCGACATGTTCATCGGACGCGGTGGGCGGGTCGTCGAATTGTGCCGGCGCTACCTGACCCTGGCCGACCTGCTGACGCTGGCCACCCGCGAGATCGGTACCGGCTATATCGGTGGCAAGTCGGTCGGCATGCTGGTGGCCCGCGCGATCCTCGAACACGACCCGGAGAACCGCTTCACCTCCCGGCTCGAACAACACGACTCATACTTCCTGGGCAGCGACCTGTTCTACACCTTCATCATCGCCAACGGGTGGTGGAAGCTGTGGGCCGAGCAGAAGAGCTATGACGGCTACTTCACCGCTGGCGCATCACTGCACCGCAAGCTGGCAACCGGAAGGTTCCCCCCGGCCGTGCGCGAGCAGTTCCTGAGCATGCTTGAGTACTTCGGCCAGTCACCGATCATCGTGCGCTCCAGTTCGTTGCTCGAGGACAACTTCGGCAACGCATTCGCTGGCAAGTACGAGTCTGTCTTCTGTGCCAACCAGGGCAGCCCCGAGCAGCGACTGCACGCCCTGGAGGACGCCGTCCGCCGGGTCTATGCCTCGGCGATGGGCACCGATGCCCTTGAGTACCGGCGCAACCGCGGCCTGGACAGCCACGACGAGCAGATGGCGATCCTGGTGCAGCGGGTCTCCGGTGACCACCACGGAGGGATGTTCTTCCCGCACGCCGGCGGGGTGGGCAATTCGTCCAACCTGTACGTGTGGGACCCGGGAATCGACCCGGAGGCCGGCATGTTGCGGCTGGTGCTGGGATTGGGCACCCGTGCCGTGGATCGCACGATCACCGACCACGCCAAGCTGATCACCCTGGATGAGCCGACCCGGGTGCGCGACGCCAGCGAGGCAGCCCGCAATACCCAGCGCTATGTCGACGTGATCAACCTGGACGACAACGCCCAGCAAACCAAACCGCTTGCCGAGATCCGCGAACTCGACATCAAGGCCGACTGGGACCTGTTCCTGTCCACCGATACCGAGACACTGCGCTGGTTGCGCGAACACAACCGGCCCATCAGGCAGACACCCAAGGTGCTGGACTTCAACGGGCTGATCACCCAGACCGATTTCCCGGTCGTGATGCGCCAGATGCTGGCCACCCTCAGCGCCGCCTACGACCACCCGGTCGACATCGAGTACACCGTCAACATCAACGAACTCGGCCAGGTGCGGATCAACCTGGTGCAGTGCCGACCACTGCAGACCCGCGGGCTGGGCGAGGCCGTGGCGATGCCCATCACCCCTGACCCCGACCGCACATTGCTGCGCTCGAACGGCAACTTCATGGGTGGCAATGTGCGGCTGCCGCTGGAATATGTGGTGATGGTACGCCCGGAGGCCTACCTGGGCTCAGGGCAGCAGGAACGCTATGCCGTGGCCCGGGGCATGGGCCTGCTGAACAAGGCACTGGCCAACAAGTCATTCATGATCCTCGGCCCGGGCCGCTGGGGCACCACCACTCCCTCGCTGGGCATCCCGGTGCACTTCACCGAGATCAGCAATGCCGCAGTGATGGCCGAATACACCTACCCGGCCGGCGGATTCATCCCCGAACTCAGTTCCGGCTCGCACTTCTTCCAGGACCTGGTCGAGTCGGGAATCTTCTACCTGGCAATCTTCGACCAGCAGGACGACACCGCCTTCCGGCCCGAACTGATCGTCCAGCGACCCAATCTGCTGACTGAACTGCTACCCGACCTGCACGGCCTGTCGCAGGTGCTGCACGTGGCCCGCTACGAATCCTTGGTGCTGTACTCCGACATCACGACCCAACAGGTCATCTGCTGCTTCCAGGACACCTGACCGGGGTTTGCTGAGCTTGCTGAAACACGGGACGCCCACCCCGTTTGGACGTATGTTCGACATGTGAGCAACAAGAGCGTATACATCACTTCTCCGGATGGCCTGGGTGGCAAGAGCGCCATCGCGCTGGGCCTGATTGAAGCATTGTCCAGGCAGGTGCGCTCGGTCGGAATCTTCCGGCCGATGGTGCAGGCCGAATCCGATCCGGTGGCAAAGGCACTGCTGGCCCACTCCGGGATCGACCAGACCTATGACGAGAGCGTGGGCGTCCTGACCGATGACGCAATGGAGCACCCCGACGCCGCACTGACGCAGATCATCGCGAAGTATGGCTCGCTGCAGGACCGCTTCGATACCGTGGTCGTGGTCGGCAGTGACTATGAGGGCATCTCATCGCCGTCCGAGCTGAGCTTCAACGCCCGGATTGCGGCAAACCTGAACGCGCCGGTGCTGCTGGTGGTCACCGGCCGCGGCCGCAGCGTCGAAGAGATCGGCAACTCCGCCGAATACGCTGCCCGCGCCTTCACCGAACAACACAACCGGCTGGTGGGTGTGATCGCCAACCGGGTGGCCCCCGACTCGCTGGAGGCCACTGCCGATGAGCTGCGGGCACTCGGCTTCGGGTTCGTGGCCACCGTGCCCGAGAGCCGGTTGCTGAGCGCACCCACCGTGCGGGCGCAGTTCAACGACCTCGACGCCGAACTGTTGCTGGGCGACGAGGCCGGTCTGGACCATGAATCGCTGGCCACCGTGGTGGCCGGAATGACCCTGCCCAATATCCTCACCCGGCTCGAACCGGAGTGCTCACTGGTGGTTGCCTCGGATCGCACCGACCTGCTGCCCGGCCTGATCGCGGCGAACCAGTCGGGCAACTTCCCGACCATCCGCGCAATCTTCCTGGTGGGCGGTTACGAGATCCCCGAGTCGATCCTCACCCTGCTCAACGGGTTGAAGATCCCGATGCCCATCGGCCGGGTGCAGCGCGGCACCTTCCGCACTGCTTCAGCACTGCACGACCTGAGCGGCAAGGTGATGGATTCACCGCGCAAGCAGGCCGAGGCACTACGGCTGTTCCACGACCATGTCGACGACCAGGTATTGATGGCGGCACTGGACGTGAGCCAGGCCAAACTGCGCACACCACGAATGTTCGAGTACCAGGTGATGCAGAAGGCCCGCAGCGACCTGAAGACCGTCGTGCTGCCCGAATCCGGCGACCCCCGCATCCTGGAGGCGACCTCGATCCTGCTGGCCCGCGGCGTGGCGAACCTGATCCTGCTGGGTGAAGAGGCGAAGGTCCGGGGCGATGCCGCCGCGCTGGGACTGGACATCAGCGGTGCCCAGGTGCAGTCGATGCACGATCCCGAGCTGGTCGAGAAATTCGCCGCCACCTATGCAGAACTGCGCGCCCACAAGGGCGTCACTGTCGAGCAGGCCCGCGAACGGATGACCGATCCGTCATACTTCGCCACCATGATGGTGCACCTGGGCATGGCCGACGGCATGGTCTCCGGTGCCACCCACACCACCGCGAACACCATCCGTCCAGCCCTGGAATTCATCAAGACCAAGCCGGGCGTCAAGACGGTTTCGGGTTCCTTCCTGATGTCGATGCCCGACCAGGTGCTGGTCTTCGCCGACTGCGCAGTCAACCCGAACCCGTCACCGGAGCAGTTGGCCGACATCGCGATCAGTTCCGCCCAGACCGCCCGGGCCTTCGATATCGCACCACGGGTGGCCATGCTGTCCTATTCGACTGGCGAATCCGGGGCCGGTGCGGACGTCGAGGCCGTCAAACAGGCCACCCAGTTGCTGGCCGACAGCGACCCGGACTTCCCGATCGCCGGCCCGATCCAGTTCGATGCGGCGATGGACCCTGCGGTCGGCAAGGCGAAGATGCCCGATTCAGAGGTGGCCGGCCAGGCCTCGGTCTTCATCTTCCCCGACCTGAACACCGGCAACAACACCTACAAGGCCGTCCAGCGCACGTCAGGTGCGGTGGCCATCGGCCCCGTGCTGCAAGGTCTGAACAAGCCGGTCAACGACCTGTCCCGTGGTGCCCTGGTCGCTGACATCGTCAACACCGTCGCGATCACCGCGATCCAGGCCCAGGCCGACGACTGATCGACCTCCCGGGCGGGCCAGCGTCGCCCGCCCGGGTGTTGGCCCGCCCGTTATCAAATCGGTATCAACCGGTTTCGTTCTTTTCTTGCAAAGATTGCAGCGTGCTGCAAGGCTGGTAGCCAGATCAACGGAACCGTTTCCTGCGAAACGTTTCCGTCGCGCCGACCACGAAGTCGGCACCTCCCTCAGTCCCAAAAAGGAGGACACACAACATGAAGCCCATCAAGAAGCGCATCCTTGGCGCGGTGGCTGCAATTGCCGCCGTTTCCATGATGGCAGCCTGTGGCGGCGGTGGCACCGAAGGCACCGGCGACAGCACCCCCGGCGGTGGCGGCGAAGGCCAGGTCTATTACCTGAGCTTCAAGCCCGAACAGGATGCTGCCTGGCAGGACATCGCCCAGCAGTACACCGATGAGACCGGCATCCCGGTCAAGATCGTGACTGCCGCCCAGGGCACCTATGAGCAGACGCTCAAGGCCGAGATGGCCAAGAGCGATGCCCCCACCCTCTTCCAGATCAACGGTCCAGTCGGTGGCGAGGTCTGGAAGGACTACGCAGCCGACCTGTCCGGCACCGACTTCTACGATGCCCTGCTCGACAAGACCATGGCCGTCGAAATCGACGGCAGCGTGATCGGCGTGCCCTACGTCGTCGAGGGCTACGGCATCATCTACAACCAGGCCATCATGGACGAATACTTCGCCCTGGACGGCGCGGTCGTCGCCTCGGTCGATGAGATCAACAACTTCGACACCCTCAAGCAGGTCAGCGATGACATGCAGGCCAAGGCCGACGACCTGGGCATCAAGGGCGTCTTCGCCTCGACCTCGATGAAGTCGGGCGACGCGTGGCGCTGGGATACCCACCTGGCCAACCTGCCGATCTTTTACGAATACCGTGATGCCGGCGTCACCGACATGGACGTCGTCGAGTTCAGCTATGGCTCGAACTACCAGCAGATCTTTGACCTGTACCTGACCAACTCCACCATCGACCCGAACCTGACGCCCTCCAAGGCGGTCACCGATTCGATGGCCGAGTTCGCGCTGGGTGAGGCCGCCATGGTGCAAAACGGCAACTGGGCCTGGGGTCAGGTCAGTGAGGTCGCCGGTAACACCGTGACCGAGGACAACGTCAAGATGATGCCGATCTACATGGGCGTCGACGGTGAGGAAGAGCAGTCGATCGCAGTCGGTACCGAGAACTTCTTCTCGATCAACTCCCAGGCCTCCGAGGCCGATCAGCAGGCCAGCATCGATTTCGTGAACTGGCTGGTCAGCTCGGACGCCGGCAAGGCTGCCATGGTCAACGACCTCGGCTTCATCCCGCCGTTCAGCACCTTCAGCGAGGACGAGCAGCCCTCCGATCCGCTGGCCAAGCAGGTTGTCGAGTACATGGGCAATGACGAGCTCTACAACGTTGCCTGGAACTTCACCACCTTCCCGAGCAAGAACTTCAAGAACAGCTTCGCCGACGCCCTGACCCAGTACGCCACTGGTCAGATGGAGTGGGCCGACGTCGAGACGATCTTCGTCGACGAGTGGGCCGCTGAGAAGGCCGGCTGATCCTGCCAAGTAACGCCTGACGAACAACCGGTCGGGGGGGGGGGGGGGGGCCCCGGCCACCCCCCACCGGCCCGACACACCCCCCCCGGCA
>JBMNPP010000070.1:0-11947 GCA_050943675.1 Brooklawnia sp. | reverse complement strand
AGCGCTGAGCGAATCGCCCGGGCCCGGGTACAGCGCAAAAGGCTTGGTGGCGGGATGCGGCAGGGGGGTGTGCTGGCTGCGGCCGCGCTGTACGCGCTGGACCACAACCTCGACCGGCTCGCCGAGGACCACGCAAGTGCGCGGGCCTTCGCCGAACAGGTCGGGTTGGTCAGCCCGCAGGCGATCGATCCGGAACAGGTTGCGACAAATATCGTCGTGCTCGGCACCGGTGCGCGTCCGGCAGCCGAGCTCGTGGCTGCAGCTCGTGCCCAGGGCGTCGGCCTCAACGCGGTCGGCCCGCACGTGGTGCGGGCGGTAACCCACCTTGATGCCGACACCGACGCCTGCCGTGCGGCGGGCCGGATCGTTGGTGAACTGATGGCGCAGGGCTGAACCCGCCGCCAGGTAATGCCACCAGCAGTATCGCCTGCCAGACTGGAGCCATGCAGATCACACATCTCGGCCATTCCTGCGTGCTGATCGAAACCGGTGGGCAGCGGGTGCTGATCGATCCGGGCAATTTCAGCACCGGGTGGCACCAGTTGACCGATCTGGACGCGGTGCTGGTCACCCACCAGCACCCTGACCACGCCGACCCCGAATACCTGCCCCGGCTACTGGCCGCCAACCCGCAGGCCCTGGTTGCCGTTGAACACACGGTGCCCGGGCTCGTCGACCTGCCGCAGCGTACCCGGGCACTGGGGCCCGGCGAAACGCTGGATATCGGCGCGCTGCAGGTCGCCACCATCGGCGGCCAGCATGCCGTGATCCACCGTGACTACCCGCGCATCGGCAATGTCGGCTTCGTGCTGCGTGCCGAGGGCGAACCGAGCGTGCTGCACCCCGGTGACTGCCTCGACGCGGTCGCCGACGGTATCGATGTGGTGCTGGTGCCGGCGTTCGGTCCATGGTCCGCCACGAAGGAGACCATCGAGTTCACCCGGGCCGTAGGGGCACCCAGGGGCTTCCTGATCCATGATGGGCTGCTAAACGAGCGGGGCCTGGGACTGATCAGCACCCACGTCGGCCGGCTCAGCCAGACCGAGCTGGTTGATATCTCCTCACTTGGCGCCTGGACGCCCTGACCGGCGCCGGTAGCGAGGCGAGCACCATCGCAACCACCAGCGCGGCACCCCCGACCAGGGTGCGCCAGCCCAGCGACTCCTGACCGACCATGATCGCGAACGCCGCCGCCCAGATGGGTTCCGAGCTCATGATCACCGCGGCGCGGGTGGGCTCTACCCGGGCCTGCGCCCAGACCTGCAGGAATGCGGCCAGCGCGCCGCAGAGCAGCGCCAGGTAGGCCACGGCGGCCCAGTCGATTGCTCGCTGCGGCAGCATGATTCCGCCGGGCAGCGCAGCGACCAGGCAGACCAGTGCCACCACTGCGGTCTGCACGGTGCTCAACTTCAGCGCGAGCGCCTGCGTGCTCACCCGACCGGTGTAGACGATGTGGCCGGCGTAGGCCAGTGCGCTGAGCACTGTCAGCGCCTCACCCAGCCCGAACCTGCCAGCCCCCAGGCCCGGAGCGATGGTCAGGACGCCCAGACCGGCGGTGGCCAACCCGACGGCGAGCCAGACCCGCTGCGACACCCGGGCCTTCAACAGGACCGCCTCGAGTATCGGGGTGAGCACCACGTACAAACCGGTCAGGAAGCCCGAGATGGACGCACTGGTGTGCACCAGGCCGTAGGTCTGCAGCAATTGGGCGGCCCCATACAGTCCGCCCAGCACCGCGCCACGCCACAGGGTGCGCCGGTCGATCCTGCGCAATTGGCGGTGCATTACGGCAGCCAGGGCAAGCGCCGCGATGGCGAACCGCAGGGCCAGCAGGTCTGACACATCCATCCGGGTGACCAAGTCCTTCAGGACGAAGAAGGTCGACCCCCACAACATGGCCATGAAGGCCAGAGCGGCTGGTGCCAGCCGGTCCAGACTGCGGTTCATCCGAGCTTCACGTAGACCTTGACCGTGGAGTTCTCGGGCACCTCGTCGCCGGCCTCCAATTCCTCGTCGTCGGCATCGGTGATGCGTTCGACCCGGTACCTGGGCTCGGGCCAGGTGGCGTTGCCGGAGCGGATGACCTCGACGACCAGCCCGGCAGCCTCGAGCCTGGTGCGGGCCCCCGGTAATGCGTCCCCGGCAGAAATCCTGGGCACCTTGACCAGTTTCGGTCCGGCACTGACGGTCAGGCTGACGGTGTCACCGCGGAATCCGGTGCCATTGGCGGGTTCCTGGCTGATCACCGCGCCCCTGGGCACGGTGTCGTCGTGCTTTTCCTCGGCGACCTCGACCTTGAAGCCGGCCTCGGTGAGCATCTGTTCGGCCTCTTCGCGGGCCACGTTGACCACATTCGGGATGGTCAACGGTTCTCGACCCTTCGAGATCGTCAGGTCGACCCGGTCTCCGCGCTTCAACTGCGTGCCCTGTTCAGCGCTGGCCTGGATGACGATGCCTTCGGCCACCTCATCGCTGAACGCCTCGGTGAGGGTGCCGGCGACCAGGTTGACCTCGGCCAGCGCGGACTGGGCCTCCTCAAGGCTCAACCCGGCCAGTGCAGGCACGGCGAAGCGTTCTGGTCCCAGCGACAGGACCGCACTGACCGGGGTGTTGCGGATCACCCGGTCACCCGGGCCCGGGTCGGAGCTGATGACCTGCCCGGCAGGCACGGTCTCGGAGTAGTCCTCGGTGAAGCTGATCGGCATGCCGTTGGCCTCGGCGATGGCGATCGCCTCGTCCTGAGTGCTGTTGATCAGTGATGGCGTGGTGATGTAGCGACCGCTGAAGAACCACCAGCCGCCCGTACCCAGCCCGAGGGTGAGCAGCAGCACCAGCACAGTCAACACGATTGCGCGCCGACGTCGATAGGTCTGTACTTTTGACAATTTTGGAAAACGCTCACTTGAGTGGGTGGTTGTTGCCGGGACGAGCACATTGCGGCCAGTAGCTGATTGGCCAGCCAGCGATGGCTCGTGGGCAGCACGGTAATCCTGCAACGCGGCCACCGGGCGCCCGGCAGGGGCATGGTCATCGGTGATCGCTGCCATCGGCTGCACCGGCGTCAGCGGCTCATCCGGGTCGTCGAGCAGGGCCGGGGTGGCCGCCGCCACCCGCTGGGCATCCAGCATCGAGGTGTCATCGCCATCTGCCCCGATGGCATGGCCGTTTTCCGATGACCTGGGCAGTACCGAGGACGGGAAGGCCAGCGCCACCAGCGCCTCATCGCCGCGTACCCCCCGCTCCAGGGCACTCCGGATGCGGCGGATGCGGTACAGCAGTTCGCGGCCGTCGACGGGCCGGGCACCAGGATCGCGGCGGGTGCACGCCAGCACCAGGGCATCGACGTAGTCGGGGATGGGTTCGCGCCGGGCCTGGCCCGGGTTCCGTTTGGCCAGCACGGTGGACGGCGCTGGCACGTCCTCGTTGACGTGCTTGTAGGCCACAGTGATGGGGGCGTCCCCGGTGTACGGCTTGGTGCCGGTGAGCATCTCGAACAACATGATGCCGGTGGAGTACACATCTGACCAGGAGTGTGCCCGACCCGAGGTGAGCAGTTCGGGTGGCAGGTAGCTGACCGTGCCGATCAGCAGCCCCTGGGTGTGGGTGTTGGTCTGGTTGGTGATCGCCCGGGCCAGACCGAAGTCGGCGACCTTGATGATGCCGCGATCACTGATCAGTACGTTCTCTGGCTTCACATCACGGTGTACCAGGCCCGATTCGTGGGCGGTGGCCAGCGCGGCTGCCACCGGTTCGATCAATTGCAGGGCCCGCAGCGGTGAGAGGGGGGCCTCCTGGGTGATCACGGTGCGCAGGGTGGAGCCCTCGACGAACTCCATCACGATGTAGGGGCGGCCGTGGTCGTGACCCTGGTCGAAGATGCTGACCACACTCTGGTCGCAGAGCCGGGCCGCAGCGCGGGCCTCCCGATCGAACTTCGCCGCGAAATCGCCGTCGTCACCCAGGCCCTCGTGCATCACCTTGATGGCCACGATTCTTTCCAGTCGGCGATCCCAGGCCCGGTAGACCGTGGCCATCCCGCCGCGCGCCAGTCGTTGCAGCACTTCGTATCGGCCGTCAAGCACATCGCCGACCAGGGGATCGGTAGTGCTGGTTCGGGCCACGGTAACTCCAGGTGATCGGGGAAGCGTGGGCCCCAGTCTAGAGGGGGTTGGGCAAGCACCAGTTCAAGCCTCGCCGCGGACCGATTGTGCCCTGTCGGGTGATCAGGCGCATTAGGGTGGGAATGTGACCGCAATGATGGGTTTGAAGACCCGGCTGGCGCTTTCCAGGACGCTGGTTTGGGTCGGTTTGCAGCGCACCCCCGAGATCCTTGCCGGCCTTGTCGGCCAACTGGTTGCTGGCCGGGCCGACGTGGTGGTCCTGGTGCAGCCCGACGCCCAGCCAGATGACCTGGTGAGCGGATACCGGGCTGCCGTGGCAGCCGGTGACGGCAGATCGATCATCGGGCTGGCCGGTCCGGCGCAGGTGGCCAGCACCGCGCAGGCCGACCTGGTGGTTGCTGATGCGTCGGCAGCCCAGGCGCCTGCCCACCGCTACGGTCTGAGCCTGGCAGTGGCAGGTGATGCCACTGAACTGGAGTCCGCACTGGCCGCCGGGCAGGTTGATGCGGTGGTGCTGCCAGCGGGCCTGACGGGGGTGGCACTGCGGCTCGCCCCTCCGCACCTGCCCAGCAGCAAGCCCTGGTTCGTCCAGACCGACACCCTGGCCGCCGGCCGGGAACTGGTCGCTGCCGGGGTGCGCCGGCTGGCCCTCGAGGCGCCCCCGGTTACCGCTGAGGCTGACCTGGGGATGCCACCCAGGGCAGTCGTGGCGGCCTACCGGGAAGCGCTGGCCGACAGTTGGCGGGCCGACATGCAGCAGGTCTCGTTGGCCGGTTTCGCTGCCACCGCACGTACCGCTGCAGCGCCCACCCCGCCTGCCCACGGCCTGGTCGATGGTCTGCCCAGACCACGGCAAACCCCGGACGCGCCCCTGCCCGACGTCCCGGTCAGTGATGATGAGGGTGATGGCTGGGGCCAGCCATGGCGTGAGAAGGGCCCCGACGACCACTGGTGAGGCCGGGCCCGCTGGTCAGTAGCTGCGCTCAACGCATTGGCGTGCCAGCTCGACCAGTGCCTGGTGCCCTGCCGGGCTGATCCGGGCATCATCCAGGGCTGCCAGGGCGGCTGCGTGGTCATCAAGGATGGCCTGCTCGATCTGCTCAACAGCCCCGGAGGCCGTCATCAATGCCCGTGCGAGCCCGATCTGGTCGTCGTCGAGTTCTTCGCGGCCCAGCAGGTCGCCCAGCTGCGCACGGTCAGAGGCTGCCAGCCCGTCCAGTGAGCGGGCCAGCAGGACCGTGCGCTTGCCCTCGCGCAGGTCGCCCGCGGCAGGTTTGCCGGTTTGGGCCTGCTCGGCGAAGATCCCCAGCAGGTCATCGCGCAACTGGAAGGCCCGGCCCAGCGCCTGGCCGTACTGCCCCAATGCGGCCAGCGTCTGGTCGCTGGCGCCACCGGCGGCGGCACCGAACTGCAGGGGCCGTTGCACGGTGTAGCGCGAGGTCTTCTCTTCCAGCACCTGGCTGGCAACCTGTTCGTCGCTGACCCCGGCGGGTGCCCCAACCCGGTACTGGGCGCAGATGTCGAGCACCTGCCCGCTGTTGACCTCGGTGCGTACCGCATACCAGAAGCCTGCGGCCCGCTCACCGAGCCGATCGGCCCGGGCCAGTTCATCCGACCAGACCAGCAACTGGTCACCCAGCAGCACCGCCAGCTTGCGTCCGAACTCGGCTGATGGGCCCTGTGGTGCCTGGCTGCGATGCCAGGCCTCGAACTGGCGGTGCGCGGCCGGCCGGCCACGTCGGGTGTCGGATTCGTCCAGCACGTCGTCATGCACCAGCACCCCGACATGCAGCAATTCGATTGCGCTGATCGCTGGCCATAGCGCCTCGGGCACCTGGTCGTTGCCTGCGGCCGCGACGTGGCCCCAATAGGCGAAGGCCGGACGCAACCGTTTGCCGCCGGCAGCCAGGTCGGCAGCGACATCGGTGAGCAACCCCAGGGTGGGGGAGACCGCCTCGAGCTGGCCGCGCTTGGCGGCGAGGAAGTCGTCCAGTTGGCGGTCGATTTGCTGACGGAAGGCAGCCGCGGTGGGCTGGGCAGGGTCAACGCGCATGCCAGACAGGCTAGCTGCCCTGCCGTGGCCGGGTACTAGGATCACCGGCATGGCTTCAGACCTGAGGATCGGGGACCTGCTTGCGACTGCGGCAGGGCCCACTTTCAGCTTCGAGTTCTTCCCACCGAAGGATGACAGTGGCAAGCGGTTGCTCACCCGCACCGTCGCCGAGCTCGAAGAACTTCGCCCTGACTGGGTATCAGTCACCTACGGCGCCAGCGGGTCGAGCAGGGAGCGCACCCTGGATGCCACGATGTCGATCCTGGCGAGCAGCGACCTGACGGTCATGGGGCACCTGACCTGCACCGGGCAGAGCGTCGACGAGCTGAAGGCTGTCATCGATGCCTACGGTGATGCCGGGGTGCATAACATCCTGGCCATCCGCGGCGATATGCCCGGCGGCCCGACCGAACCATGGCAGCCGCACCCGCACGGGCTGCGCAATGCCACCGAGCTGGTCGAATTGGTCGCTTCGCGCGGCCCCTACAGCATTGGTGTGGCGGCCTTCCCCGACGGGCATAGCACCTCGACCCTCGAGCAGGACACGCAGATCCTGCTTGGCAAGCAGCAGGCCGGGGCCAGCTTCGCCGTCACGCAATTGTTCTTCGTCCTGGAGCACTATTTCGAGCTCGTCGCCCGTGCCCGGCGGGCCGGGGTAACCATGCCGATCGTGCCGGGGATCATGCCGGTCACCAGCATCGGCCAGTTGGGTCGGTTCACCGAGATGGCCGGCACCGACATACCCGACAGCGTCACCGAACCCCTGCGGGCGGCGGCCGACGACCCGGCGCGGGTGCGTCAGCTGGGGCTACAGATCGCAGCTGAATTGTGTGAGGGTCTGCTCACCGGTCAGGCCCCCGGCCTGCACTTCTTCACGCTGAATCGCTCAACGGCCTCACGAGAGATTCTCGCCATGCTCCTGGCTCGCCAGCGGTGAGGTCGATGGTCACCAGGCGGCGGGTGGGCCGGGTTAGGGCGACATAGAGTACCCGCATCCCGCCCTGGGTGTGCTCGACGATCTCGTCAGGGGCCACAACCACGGCCGCATCATATTCCAGACCCTTGGATTGCAGGGCAGTCAGCACCGCGAGCCGCTCTGCCGTACCCACCGGCAGCGGGGTGTGGGCCAGCATCTGGCGCACCTCGGGCTCGCGGGCGCGCGGGCAGATCACCGCGATGGTGCCCTCCACCTCGCCGGCCAACTGGGTCACCACGCGGGCCAGTGTCTCATTGAGCTGATCGGGCTCGTTGGTCAGCAGGCGCGGCGCGACACCGGTGTGCCGCACGGCGGTCGGCAGGTCTGCATCGGGGTAGACAGCCTTGATCACCTGTCCGGCCAGTTCCATCACCTCGGCCGGTGAGCGGTAGTTCTTGGTCAGTCGGTAGTTGCGTGAGACGCCGCGTCCGATCAGGTCGCGCAGGGCGCGTCGGGTCTCGTCCAGGTTGGGGTACGAGCTCTGGGCCGGGTCACCGACCAGCGTCCAGGAAGCCTGCGGCCCGCGGCGGCGCAGCATCCGCCACTGCATCGGTGTGATGTCCTGCACCTCGTCGACCAGCACGTGGGCATGGGTTATCGCCAGGTCGTGGTCATGGTCGTGGTCAGCGCGGGTATCAAGCCGGTCGGCCAGGGTCACCACTTCGGAGATGTCCGATCCCTCGGCCAGGAAGAGGGTCGGGTCGGCCTCGACCTCGACCGGTGGTGGCCCGATCATGGCGGCCAACTCGTCGAGCAGTGCGACATCGCTGATCGACCATTCCGGACGCGGGTGATCGGATTCAGGCAGGTAACCGCGGGCGTGAGCCAGGGAGTCGCTGAGCACCTGGCGCTCGGCCTCATCCAGCACACTATGGGCAACCTTGCGCAGGAAGGCCGGGTCGGCCAGCCTGGCCAGCACCTGCTCGGGGTGCAGTGTCGGCCACCACGCGTTGACGAACATCGCGTAGCTGGCCTGCGAGGTGACGATGTCGTCGAAGACTTCACGGGGCAGGTCGAGCAGCGCGGCGATATCGGGCGGCAACTTGGCCCACAGCGCATCACACAGGGCCTTCTCGACTGCCGTCCGCGCACGATTTGCCTTGTGGGAAGCCAATACCTCGCGGCGGATGGTCGCCAGTTCGGTGGCTTCCAGAGTGAGGATCTCACCCTTGACGCTGACCCGCAGCCGCAGGCTTTCCGCGGTCAGCGGCTCATGGACTGCCCGGCGCAGCACCTGCAGCATGCGCAGGCTGCCCTTGAGGATCGCTGCGTCAGCCTCGTCGACGCGCTGGCTGCCGAAGCCGAGCACATCGCTGGCCAGGTCCCCGACCGACTTCAGCCGCACTGAATCCTCGCCCAGCCCGGGCAGTACTCGTTCGATATAGCTCATGAAGACATCGGTCGGGCCGACCACCAGCACCCCGCCCTGTTCCAGGCGCTTGCGGTAGGTGTAGAGCAGGAAGGCAGCGCGGTGCAATGCCACCACCGTCTTGCCGGTGCCGGGGCCACCCGAGATGATCGTGACCCCCTGGTAGGGAGCACGGATCGCCTCGTCCTGCTCGGCCTGGATGGTGGCCACGATGTCGCGCATCTGGTGGCCGCGGGCCCGCTGCAGCGAGGCCATCAGGGCGCCCTCACCGATCACCACCAGGTCAGTTCGGCCGGAATCGTCGAGCAGGTCGTCCTCGATGCCGACCACCTGGTCGTTGCGGCAGCGCAGGACCCGGCGCCGGGCCACCCCCATCGGGTCGGCAGCGGTGGCGCGGTAGAAGGCCTCGGCGGCCGGGGCCCGCCAGTCGAGCACCAGGGGCTCGTAGTCGGAATTGCGCACGCCGATGCGCCCCACATAGCGGGTGTCCTCGGTGGTGAAGTCGAGGCGGCCGAAGACCAGCCCTTCATGCTGGGCGTCCAGCACGGCCAGCCGCCGGGCGGCCTGGTAGGCGAAGGCGTCGCGCTCGAAAAGTGCGGTACCGTCCTCTTCGCGGTGCCAATCGGCCCGGTCGGTGGTGAACCTCGCCCGGCTCTCGGCCTGAACCCTGCGGGCAGACTGGGCCGCCTGGTCGAGTGCGGCGTAGACCTTGTCGACATGCGCCTGCTCAACGGCCATTTCCTGGGCCAGGAGTGCTGATGCATTCGAGGAGTTTGCTTCGGTCAACTTGGATCCATCCTCAAAAAGTGCGAACTTCAAGCTTACCGTGCGCGTCAATCCCCCTGATCCCGATGACATTTGGTGGCTCCACTTGGTGGGATGGTTGGCTAGCCTGCAGGGGTGATGAGCATCTGGGCCCATCGGGGGGCCTCGGCCGATGCACCCGAGAACACCATGCCCGCCTTCCAGTTGGCCATCGAACAGGGGGCCGACGGGTTCGAACTTGATGTGCAGCGCAGCGCCGACGGGGTGCTGGTGGTCTGCCATGACGAGACGATCGACCGCACCAGCGACGGCAGCGGCGCGATCGCCGACCTGCAGCTCGCTGAATTGCGCAGGCACGATTTCAGCAACGGGCACACAGGGTTTGGTCGGGTGCAGATCCCGACACTGGCCGAGGTGCTCGACCTGGTGCGGGGCAGCGCAGTGGTGGTCAACATCGAACTGAAGAATTCGGTTGTGCGCTATGCCGGCATGGAGGCCCAGGTCGATGCCCTGGTCAACCAGTTGGGCCTCGGCGACCAGGTCTGGTTCTCATCGTTCAACCACCAGTCGCTGGCCGTGCTCGCCGGGCTGGGCAGCCGGGTGCCGCGTGCTGCGCTGTATATCGAGCAGCTGGTGCAGCCCTGGCGCTATGCCGCCGGCTTCGGTGCGAGCGCCCTGCACCCCCACCTGCTGGCGGTGGACGCCGAGCTGGTCGCCAGTGCCCATGCGGCCGGGATGCGGGTGCATCCGTGGACCGTCGATGATCCCCGGGCGATCACCGAACTGGCCGCGCTCGGGGTGGACGCCGTGATCACCAACCTGCCCGGGCTGGCCCGGCAGGTGTTGGGCCGGTAGTCCTTGACGAACTGCCCGGAGCGGGGCATAGTGGATGTCCCTTCGAACAATTATTCGAATAGAGGGAGGCGCTGTGCGGATTCACGACGACCCGGTGGATGTACAACTGGTCGGCGCCCAGCCCGCGCAGTTCCGGTGGCGTAACCAGTTGTGGCGGGTACATCAGGTGCAGCGCCACTGGGTGGAAGCAGGTGCCTGGTGGGATGACCCGCGCGTCCTGACCGGTGCTGGTGACCTGCTGGGTGAGCGGCAACTGTGGCGAGTCGAGGCGGTCGGGCCAGCTGCCCAGACCGGGGTCTATGAGCTTTCCTGCCACGGCACCGATGGCTGGCGGCTACGCGCAGTCATCGATTAGGAGCCCGGGCCATGACCGACCAATTTGTGCACCTGTGGGTGGCCTCGGGGTATTCGATGCAGTACGGCGCCTGCCATCCAGGCGACCTGGTGGCCCGGGCCGCCGAGTTGGGGATGGGCCGGTTGGCGTTGACCGACCGGGACGGAATGTACGGGGCAGTGCGGTTCGCCAAGGCCTGCCTGGCTGCCGGGGTGCAGCCGATCATCGGGGTCGACCTGGCCGCCGAATTCAGTTCGCGGCACCCGGCCTCCCGCATCGGCCGCGCCCCGGCGGCTGCCAGAGGTGGGGCCAGCGATGAGCTGTGGCGGGCCCAGCAGTTGGGTGCTGACCGGGCATTGGGTATGCCGCGGGTGGTGGTGTTGGCCCGCAGCCGGGCCGGCTGGGCCAGGTTGTGCCGGCTGGTCAGCGCGGTGCACCTGCGGGGTAAACGCGGCGTCCCGGTGGCAGCCGCACGGCAAATCGCCGAGTACTGCGCTGATGGCGAACTGGTGGTCATGCTGGGCGCTGATTCCGAGCTGGGGATGGCGGTCAGCGCTGGCGACCGTGTTGCAGCAGATGCCGAGTTGGCCCGGTGGCGCCAGGTGATCGCCGACGACCAGCTGGTGTTGGCCGTCACCGACCAGTTGGTCGGCGGTCAGGCCCCGGGTTCGCTGGGGCAGGCCGCCCGGTTGCTGCGGATGGCAGATGAGGCCGGGCTGGGCGCGGTGCTGACCAATAACGTGCGGATGGCCGAGCGGCGGCAGGCGATGACCTGCGATGTGCTCGATTCAGCGCGCCGGCTGATGGCCCTGGACCCACGGGCCATTGATCGCCGCAATGCAGAGGGCTGGCTGAAACCGGGTGCCCTGATGCGCGAGCTGGCCCGGGGCATCTCGCGGGCGGCCGGCCGTACCGATGACGGCGCCCGGTTGTGGCGTCAGACCATTGAGTTGGGGGACAGTTGTGCACTGGACCCGGTCGCCGACATCGGGCTGGGCGAGATCCACCTGCCCGAGTTCACCCAGTTCGGCACCACCAGTTCCCAGGCGCCCCGCGTGCTGCGGCAGCGCTGCGAGGCCGGCATCGCCGCCCGATATCCGACCACTGACCAGCAGGTCTGGCGCCGGCTCGATGAAGAACTCGACGTGATCTCCCAGTTGGGTTACGAATCCTATTTCCTGACGGTCGCCGAGGTGGTCGACCTGATCGGCCAGATGGGCATCCGGTGCGCGGCTCGGGGTTCGGGTGCGGGCAGCCTGGTCAACTACCTGCTGGGCATCTCGGGGGTTGATCCGCTGGCCCACCGGCTGCTGATGGAACGTTTCCTGTCGCCGCGACGCCAGGGGCTGCCCGATATCGACCTGGACGTTGAATCCGAGCGTCGCACCGAGATCTACGCCAGGGTGCTCGAGGTTTTCGGGGGCGAACGGGTCAGCTGCGTGGCGATGCTTGAGACCTACCGGGTACGCCACGC
>JBMNPP010000069.1:0-11986 GCA_050943675.1 Brooklawnia sp. | reverse complement strand
CGACCGAGACGTGCTGGCCATCGACGATGGACCGACGCACCCCATCGGAGTCGTCAAACTCCAGACGGGCACGCCTGGGCACTGCGTACTCCACGTCTGCCTGGCCGTCATCACGGGTGATGATCAGCTTGCGACCGCGATCGGTGTCCTCGATCTTGATGCGGCCATCGGCCTCGGCGATCGGGGCCTTGCCCTTGGGGGTGCGGGCCTCGAAGAGTTCGACCACGCGCGGCAGACCCAGGGTGATGTCATCCCCGGCCACACCACCGGTGTGGAAGGTACGCATCGTCAGCTGGGTGCCGGGCTCACCAATCGACTGCGCGGCCTGGATACCCACGGCCTCGCCGACGTCGACCAGGTGACCACCGGCCAGTGAACGGCCGTAGCACATTGCGCAGGCGCCGCTGGCAGCCTCGCAGGTCAGCACGGAGCGCACCTTCACCTGGCTGATACCGGCTGCGACCAGAGCGGCCAGGTGCTCCTCGGCCAGGTCGGTGCCAGCGGGCACGATGACCTCACCGGTCTCGGTGACCGCGTCAGTGGCCAGGTTGCGAGCCAGCACGCTGGTGTCGGCATGGCCCACTTCGCGCAGCCTGCCCTGCTCATCGGCAACGGCCACGGGCCTGTTCAGGCCGCGCTCGGTGCCACAGTCGGACTCACGGATGATGACGTCCTGGCTGACATCGACCAGACGGCGGGTCAGGTAACCCGAGTCTGCGGTTCGCAGCGCGGTATCGGCCTGGCCCTTGCGGCCACCATGGGTCGAGATGAAGTACTCCAGAACCGTCAGGCCCTCACGGAAGTTCGACTTGATCGGCCGGGCGATGATCTCACCCTTCGGGTTGGCGACCAGACCACGCATCGCCGCAATCTGGCGCATCTGCGTCATATTGCCGCGGGCACCCGAATTCACCATCATGAAGATCGGGTTGGTGGAGGAGAAGTTCTTCTCCATCGCCCTGGTCAACTCGGCCGTCGCACGGTTCCAGATGCTGACCAGCTCTTCGCGCCGCTCGTCATCGGTGACCGCACCAAGCTCGTACAGGTCGTCGACCTTGGCCGCGTCGTTCTCGTACCTGGCCATGATCTCCGGCTTGTCCGGCGGGGTCTGCACATCGCCGATCGACACCGTCACACCTGACCGGGTGCCCCAGGTGAAGCCGAGGTCCTTCATCGCGTCGAGCACCTCGGTGACCACGGTCTTCGGGAACTGCTCGGCGAGGGTGTTGACGATGGCCGACATCCGCTTCTTGCCGACCTGGCCGGTCACGAACGGGAAGCCATCGGGCAGCACGCTGTTGAAGGTGATCGTCCCCAGCGTGGTGTCCAGCAGCGCCGAACCGTCGGCACGGGCCCTGTCGGCCAGTTCGGGCGGCAGGGCGATGTCGCGCATCCGCACCTTGATCTTCGAGCGCATCTCGATCTCGCCCAGGTCGAAGGCCATGGTGGCCTCTTCTGGCGAGCTGAACACCCGTCCCTCGCCGGGCAGCCCGTCCATGTCCATCGTCAGGTAGTACATGCCGATGATCATTTCGTGGCTGGGCAGCGCGACCGGACGGCCGTCTGCCGGCTTGAGGATGTTGTTGGTCGACAGCATCAGGATGCGTGACTCGGCCTGCGCCTCGGCGCTCAGCGGCAGGTGGACTGCCATCTGGTCACCATCGAAGTCGGCGTTGAAGGCGGCACAAACCAGCGGGTGCAACTGGATGGCCTTGCCCTCGATGAGCTGGGGCTCGAAGGCCTGGATACCCAGCCGGTGCAGCGTTGGTGCACGGTTGAGCAGCACCGGGTGCTCCTTGATGACCTCTTCGAGCACGTCCCAGACCTGCGGGCGCTGGCGTTCAACCATGCGCTTGGCGCTCTTGATGTTCTGGGCATAGTTCTGCTCGGCCAGGCGCTTCATCACGAACGGCTTGAACAGTTCCAGTGCCATCTGCTTGGGCAGACCGCACTGGTGCAGCTTGAGCTGCGGGCCGACCACGATGACCGAACGGCCCGAGTAGTCAACGCGCTTGCCCAGCAGGTTCTGGCGGAACCGGCCCTGCTTGCCCTTCAGCATGTCTGAGATCGACTTCAACGGCCGGTTGCCCGGGCCGGTGACCGGACGCCCACGGCGACCGTTGTCGAACAGCGAGTCGACAGCTTCTTGCAGCATGCGCTTCTCGTTGTTCACGATGATCTCGGGCGCACCGAGGTCGAGCAGCCGCTTGAGACGGTTGTTCCGGTTGATGACCCGGCGGTACAGGTCGTTGAGGTCGCTGGTTGCAAAACGGCCACCATCCAGCTGCACCATGGGGCGCAGATCGGGCGGAATGACCGGGACGCAGTCCAGCACCATGCCCCTGGGCGAGTTCACCGTGTCGATGAAGGCACGCACCACCTTGAGGCGCTTCAGGGCGCGGGTCTTTCGCTGGCCCTTGCCGGTCTTGATCGTCTCGCGCAGCGACTCGGACTCGGCCACCAGGTCGAAATTCTCCAGGCGCTTCTTGATCGCCTCGGCGCCCATGTAGCCCTCGAAGTACTTGCCGAAGCGAGACTTCATCTCGCGGTAGAGCACCTCGTCGCCCTCAAGGTCCTGCACTTTGAGTCCCTTGAAGCGCGTCCAGACCGCATCGAGGCGGTCCAGTTCGCGCTGGGCGCGATCGCGCAGGTGCTTCATCTCGCGCTCGGCTGAGTCACGCACCTTCTTGCGGGTGTCGCGCTCGGCGCCCTCGGCCTCCAGGGTGGCCAGGTCTTCCTCGAGCTTGACCGTGCGGGCCTCGATATCAGAATCGCGGCGCTTCTCGATCTGGGTGCGCTCGACACCGACCTTGGCCTCAAGGCTCGACAGGTCGCGCTGGCGGGCATCCTCCTGGACCGAGGTGATCATGTAGGCAGCGAAGTAGATGACCTTCTCGAGGTCCTTCGGCGCGATGTCCAGCAGGTAGCCCAACCGGCTCGGCACTCCCTTGAAGTACCAGATGTGGGTTACCGGGGCAGCCAGTTCTATATGGCCCATGCGTTCGCGACGCACATTGCTGCGGGTCACCTCGACGCCACAGCGTTCACACACGATGCCCTTGAAGCGCACGCGCTTGTACTTGCCGCAGTAGCATTCCCAGTCACGCGTCGGCCCGAAGATCTTCTCGCAGAACAGGCCGTCCCGCTCAGGCTTCAGGGTGCGGTAGTTGATGGTCTCCGGCTTCTTGACCTCGCCGAAGCTCCACTCACGGATCTGATCAGCAGTGGCAAGTCCGATCCGCAGCTGATCGTAGGTATTGACGTCCAGCACTTTATGGTCTCCCGTTATTGGGTAGTTGGTCTATGGAGATGGGTCTGATCGCCGGGGCTCAGACTTCGTCGACGATCGCGAACGAGTCAGCACCCGGTCGCCGCGACAGGTCGATCCCTAGGTCGTCGCTACTGCGGTAGTCGTCGTCAGACTCGCGCATGTCGACCACGGAACCGTCACTGCTCAGCACCTCGACGTTCAGGCACAAGGACTTCATCTCCTTGACCAGCACCTTGAACGATTCGGGGATGCCGGGCTCGGGGATGTTCTCGCCCTTGACGATCGCCTCGTAGACCTTGACGCGACCAGGCACGTCATCGGACTTGATGGTGAGCATCTCTTGCAGGGCCCAGGCAGCGCCGTAGGCCTCCAGTGCCCACACCTCCATCTCACCGAACCGCTGGCCACCGAACTGCGCCTTGCCGCCCAGCGGCTGCTGGGTGATCATCGAGTACGGGCCAGTCGAACGAGCATGGATCTTGTCATCGACCAGGTGGTGCAGCTTGAGCATGTACATGTAGCCGACCCCAACCTTCTCGGGGTACGGCTCGCCCGAGCGGCCATCGATCAGGGTGGCCTTGCCATCGCCATCGACCATCCGGTCACCATCCCGGTTGGGCAGGCCATGGGCCAGCAGACCAGAGATCTCGTGCTCTTCGGCACCGTCGAAGACCGGGGTTGCCAACCGGGCATTCGGCTCGACGACCTCCAGACCGACCTCACGCATGCGGTCAGCCCATTCACCGGTGGCGCCGTTGATATCCCAGCCGGAGTGCGCGATCCACCCCAGGTGGGTCTCGAGCACCTGCCCGACATTCATTCGGGAGGGCACACCAAGCGGGTTCAGGATGATGTCGACCGGGGTGCCGTCCGGCAGGAACGGCATGTCCTCGGCGGGCAGGATCTTCGAGATGACGCCCTTGTTGCCATGCCGGCCGGCGAGCTTGTCGCCCTCCTGCACCTTGCGCTTCTGGGCGACATAGACCCGCACCATCTGGTTGACACCGGGCGGCAGTTCGTCATCGGTCTCGTCGCGGTCGAAGACACGCACACCGATTACAGTGCCGGTCTCGCCGTGCGGGACCTTCATCGAGGTGTCGCGCACCTCGCGGGCCTTCTCACCGAAGATCGCGCGCAACAGCCGCTCTTCAGGGGTCAGTTCGGTCTCACCCTTGGGGGTCACCTTGCCGACCAGGATGTCGCCGGTGCTGACCTCGGCACCGATCCGGATGATGCCCCGCTCGTCCAGGTTGGCCAGCATGTCATCGGACACGTTGGGGATATCGCGGGTGATCTCCTCGGGGCCAAGCTTGGTGTCGCGAGCGTCAACCTCGTGCTCTTCGATGTGGATCGAGGTGAGGGTGTCCTCGCTGACCAATCGCTGGTTGAGGATGATCGCATCCTCGTAGTTCAGGCCCTCCCAGGGCATGAACGCGACCAGCAGGTTGCGGCCCAGGGCCAACTCGGCGTGATCGGTGCACGGGCCATCAGCCAACGGGGTGCCGACCTCGACACGGTCGCCGGGACGCACCATCGGCCGCTGGTTGACACAGGTGCCCGCATTGGAACGACGGAACTTCTCCAGCCGGAAGGTCTGGTAGGTGCCATCATCATTGGCCAGTTCGATGAGGTCGGCCGAGACACTGGTGACCACACCGGGCTTGTTGGCCAGCGTGACATCACCGACGTCAACTGCGGCGCGGTACTCCATGCCGGTACCGACATAGGGTGCATCGCTACGCAGCAGCGGCACTGCCTGGCGCTGCATATTGGCACCCATCAGGGCGCGGGAGGCATCGTCATGCTCCAGGAAGGGGATCAGCGCGGTGGCCACCGACACCATCTGGCGCGGCGAGACATCCATGTAGCCGACCTCGGTCGCCGGCACCTGGTCGACGTCACCGTGGCGCACGCGGACGATGACCCGTTCGTCGATGAAGCCACCGTCGACATCGAGTTCGGCGTTGGCCTGGGCGATGTTGTAGCGGTCCTCCTCACCGGCGGTCAGGTAGTCGATCTGGTTGGTCACCCGGCCGTCGACGACCTTGCGGTAAGGCGTCTCGATGAAGCCAAAGGCATTGACCCGCGCATAGGAGGCGAGCGAACCGATCAGGCCGATGTTCGGGCCCTCCGGGGTCTCGATCGGGCACATCCGGCCATAGTGCGACGGGTGGACGTCACGGACCTCCATGCCGGCGCGGTCACGGCTCAGACCACCGGGCCCCAGCGCCGAGAGGCGGCGCTTGTGGGTCAACTCGGCCAGTGGGTTGTTCTGGTCCATGAACTGGCTGAGCTGCGAGGTGCCGAAGAACTCCTTCAGTGCTGCGGTCACCGGGCGGATGTTGATCAGCGTCGAAGGCGTGATCGCATCCACATCCTGGGTGGTCATGCGGTCGCGCACGACACGCTCCATCCGGCCCAGCCCAGTGCGCAACTGGTTCTGGATGAGTTCGCCGACGGTGCGCAGCCGGCGGTTGCCGAAGTGGTCGATGTCGTCTGGCTCGACGATGACCGAGTCGGCATCCTCGCGCTCGAGTTCGACCTTGCCCTCGTGCAGCGCACACAGGTACTCGATGGCCGCAGCGACGTCCTCGGTGGTCAGCACCTGGTTGTCGAAGGGCAGGTTGAGCCCGAGCTTCTGGTTGATCTTGTATCGACCGACCTTGGCCAGGTCATACCGCTTGGGCGAGAAGTAGTAATTGGTGAGCAACTGCTCGGCGGCCTCGCGGGCCGGCGGCTCACCGGGGCGCAGCTTGCGGTAGATGTCGAGCAGCGCCTCGTCCTGGGTGGTGACGTTGTCCCGCTCCAGGGTCATCCGGATCGACTCGTACTCGCCGAACTCCTCCAGGATGCGGTCCTCGGTCCAGCCCAGCGCCTTGAGCAGCACGGTGACGTTCTGCTTGCGCTTGCGGTCGAGCCGGACACCGACCTGGTCGCGCTTGTCGATCTCGAATTCAAGCCAGGCGCCCCGCGACGGAATCACCTTGCAGGTGAAGATGTCCTTGTCGGAGGTCTTGTCCGGGGTCTGCTCGAAGTAAACGCCGGGTGAGCGGACCAACTGGCTTACTACCACGCGCTCGGTGCCCGAGATGATGAAGGTGCCCTTGTCGGTCATCAGCGGGAAGTCGCCGATGAAGACCGTCTGGCTCTTGATCTCGCCAGTCTCGTTGTTCATGAACTCAGCAGTGACGAACAGCGGCGCCGAGTAGGTCGCATCACGGTCCTTGCACTCGTCGATGCTGTGTTTTGGCTCCTCGAAGCGATGGTCGCGGAAGCTCAGCGACATCGTCTGGTTGAAGTCCTCGATGGGGCTTATCTCATCGAAGATCTCCTCCAAGCCGGACCTTGTGTTGACGTCAGTCCGTCCCTCGGCCAATGCCTGCTCGGTCTTCTGCTGCCAGGCAGCACTACCGATCAGCCAGTTGAACGAATCAATCTGCAGGTCGAGCAGATTGGGGACTTCCAGCGGCTCGGTGATCTTCGCAAACGAGATCCGACCGCTGGTGGAAATGACGTTGGTGTTCTTCGACGCAGTGCGCGAGGTGGCCAAGATGTGGTCCTTCCAGAACTCGCTAAGGTTCTATGCATGCTGAACGACCCATGTCAAACATGGGTCACCAAAGCCAATGGGCAACTGCCAACTATAGGGTATGCTCGCGCCCCACGCAAATCGTCGAGTCAGGCGGCCGTGTCTTCCTTGACGTCCCACATCATACTTGCACCTGCACCCTGCCCCAAGCCGAGCCGAGAGTCAAGCATTTGCCCCTAACCAGCGACCTTCTCGTCGCTGGGACCAGCCTCTTCAGCCCCTACATAGCGGTGCCAGGCCGTCACCGCCCGGTCCGGCGCGCCGGCCGCCTCGAAGCTCTCGGCCGCCTTTCGATAGGCGGCCCGGGCAGCCACCATCTCAGCCTGCGTCTCCCAGGCCTGGCCCAGCGCCTCATGGACCTCAGCTAGCAACCGCACATCATCCATGGCTGCGGCATCCTCGCTGAGCAATTCGAGCAGTTCAACAGCCCTGCCGGGTTCACCGGAGCGCAGCAGCAGGTGTCCCTGCAGCAGGCGCATATCGGCCATGTCGCCCGAAGTGCCCATGAAGCCGATCAGTGGAGCCGATTCGTCATACCAGCGCTGCGCTGCTGCCAGGTCGGTACCCTGGGTGACCATGAAATAGGCCGAGGCCTGGCGCAGCCGGGCCCAGGCATGCGGGTCAACCTGGGGATCGCTCAACTGGTTGGCCCGGGTATGCCAGGCCAGCCCTTGGTCAACCTCGTTCCGCAGGAAGCAGGCGTTGCCCAGCACCCAACAGGCATTCGCCCCCTCGGCCGGGCTCAATTGGTCGACCAGAGCACCCAATTGCTCCTCGTGATCGTGGGCCTCACCAAGCCGGCCAGAGACCAGCAATGCGCTGAGCAGGCCGACCAACGCGGCCGCGAGCAATGCCGCAGATACCTGCCCGCCAAGCCCGATCGCCTTGTGGCCCTGCTCGATCGCATCAGGCAGTCGGCCCGCAGCGCGATAGGCCCGACAGGCCAGGGTGTGCGCATCCACGCGCAGGGTCGGGGTATCGGCCACCACCGACTCACCAGCCAGCTTTTCGGCCAGTTCGGCAGCCTCCAGGTAACGGTCAGAGCCCCGCAGCATCTCGGCCAGCAGGAATTCGGCCTCCCACCGGCGCAGTTCGCGGGCGTGGTGCAACGCGTGCTGGACGGCCTGGCGGGCCACCCGCACCGCGGCATCCCAATCATGGACGCTGTGCAGTCTGCGGGCCGAACTGAGCAGTGCGGCGAGTTCAGCATCACCGGAGTCGGATTGGTCGGCGGACAATTCAGTGGGAGGCAGGCCCAGGCGTTCGGCCAGATAGCTGAGCAGTTCGCCGGTCGGTTGACGCCGTCCGCTCTCGATATGCGAGATATAGCTGCCGGAATAGCGTTCTCCGCCCAACTCGACCTGGGACAGGCCGCGCAACCTGCGTAACTGTCGAATCCTGAATCCCACTGTGGCCATCCCCCGCCGCCTTTCCCGGGATCGTCCTTCCAGCTCGATGAAGTTTCAAGTTGCTGGCGTTGCTGCCATTGTGCGTTGTCAACACTGCTGGATGCAAGTAACTTTACAGTCAATCTTGACAAGTTAGTCAAGGGTCGCTTACTGTTTTGTCAAGTTCAGGTTGATCGGTAGGAGGCTGCAGTGAATAAGAAACGCATCGCAAGACTGGCGAGTGCGGCGCTTCTCGTTGGAGCCTTCGCGTTGCCTGCAAGCACCGCACAGGCTGCCCCCGCCGCCACTGTGGTGAAGGGCAATGTGCAAACGGTACCGACCCCCATCGACCGGAACAAGGGGAAGGTGAGTCCCACTCGCCCTCCCTCGGAGTGGCTAGTTACGCCTCTGAGCAACGGCCCCTACCCGTGATCGTTTGACGGCGGAAGCACTCCTCCCCCCCATGGAAAGCAGCAAGGGGTGAGACCATCCCCCAGGTCTCACCCCTTGTTGTGTGCCCAAAAGGGCTCTGCCCTGACGAGTGGTTACGGCTGATTCGCGACGAGGGAACGCGCTGCTCGGTTGACAGCACTGGAGTGCTCAACCCTGGCCCGCTTGGCCGGCAGTAGCCGGGTCGCGACGGCATCGCCATCATCCCGGTACCCTCGCTCGGCGAAGGCCAGCCGCGCATTGTAGATCTCTGATTGCCCCTCGATCGCGTCAGCAGAAACCTCGACACGCCTGGGCTGATGTTGCTCAACCGACTGCGTCATTGCTACTGCTTTCTCGCGAACTTGACCATGTGAATTGGGTTCCCCGCTTCCCCAACTCACATGGTAGAGGAACGCGAACGGGGGCGGGTCAACTCGTGACCCGCCCCCGTCCTGGCCTGTATCAGACCAATTGACTCACTTGAGGGAGACAGTGGCGCCTTCGGCCTCCAGGGCCTCCTTCGCCTTTTCTGCATCTTCCTTCTTGGCAGCCTCGAGAACAGCCTTGGGGGCCGACTCCACGAGGTCCTTGGCCTCCTTCAGGCCAAGGCTGGTGAGCGAACGCACGGCCTTGATGACCGCAATCTTCTTGTCGCCAGCCGACTCGAGGACGACATCAAACTCGGTCTGCTCCTCGACCTCTTCAGCGGCCTCGCCAGCTGCAGCCGGGGCAGCAGCCATGGCAACCGGAGCGGCAGCCTTGACGTCAAAGGCCTCTTCGAAGGCCTTGACGAATTCCGACAGTTCGATGAGGGTCATTTCCTTGAACTGATCAAGCAGTTCCTCGGTGCTCAGCTTCGCCATGTTGGGCGTCCTTCCTTATTCGTTCGATGCAGCGTCAACCGCCGCGTCAGTGGTGGCCTCGACAGCATCGGCTGCCTCGGGTGCCGGGGTTTCGGCGGTCTCCTCGGCAGGTGCCGAGGCGGTGACGCTGTCATCAGCGTCTTGCTTCTGGTCGGTGGCCGGGGTGCCAGCACCACCAATGGCCGAGGGATCTTCCTGGGCCTTGGTCTCCAGGACACCAAGCAACTGCGCGGCCTGGGTGAGCGGCGCGGCGAAGGTACCCACCGCAGTGCTCAGCGACGCCTTCATGGCACCAGCCAGCTTGGCCAGCAGCACCTCGCGCGACTCCAGGTCGGCCAGTGCCCTGGCCTGCTCAGCGGTCAGGACGCGTCCTTCGAGCACAGCGCCCTTGATGACCAGAAGCGGATTGGCCTTTGCGAAATCACGCAGGCTCTTTGCTGCAACCGCGATATCGCCAGTGATGAAGGCGAAAGCGGTGGGCCCGGTCAGCTGCTCGTCGAGTCCCTCGACGCCAGCCTCCTTGGCAGCGATCAGAGCAAGGGTGTTCTTCGCAACGGCGTAGCTGGCGTCCTCACCCAGTGACCTACGAAGGTCTTTCAGGTGCTTGACGGTGAGTCCGCGGTACTCGGTGAGCACGACTGCCTCGCTGCTGCTGAAATCTTTCACCAGCTGAGCGACAGCGGCCACCTTGTCAGGCCTCGCCATTGGGTCTCCTTCCCACTTCTCTAGGTACGAAGACTTCTGGTCGATGCACTCGGCGGGCAAACAAAAAGCCCGTGACGCGGGCGTCCCGGGCTGGCTGGCTGCACACGGCAGCTTTCGGCTGGTTCACCTGCGCAGGCGCCCTGACGGGCTTTCGAGTACAACTACCGGCGGTCTTCGGCTCTGGCAACTGTAGTGGCTGGATGCGCCCAGGGCCAAATCAGCACTGGAATGCCTACGGCCCCCGCAGGATTCACCAGCGGGGGCCGTGGGCAAATGTTCAATGGCGGTCTCAGGCCTCGACCGCGGCGTCTTCCTTCACCGGGCGCGATGCAGCGATGTCAACATGGATGCCGGGGCCCATCGTGGTCGACAAGGTGATCTTGCGGACGTAGCGTCCCTTGGCGCTGCTGGGCCGCAGCCGCGCGATCTCATCCATGGCTGCCCGGTAGTTCTCGGTCAGGGCCTCCGGGGTGAAGCTTGCCTTGCCCACGATGAACTGCAGGTTGGCGTGGCGATCCACGCGGAATTCGATCTTGCCACCCTTGATATCGGTGACAGCCTTGGCCACATCCATGGTCACGGTGCCGGTCTTGGGGTTGGGCATCAGGCCACGGGGGCCCAGGATGCGACCGAGCCGGCCGACCTTGCCCATCATGTCTGGCGTGGCCACCACGGCATCGAAGTCGAGGTAGCCGCCCGATACCTTCTCGATCAGCTCATCCGAGCCGACCTCGTCGGCGCCGGCCTCGGTGGCCTCGGCGGCCTTGGGGCCCTGGGCGAAGACGAGGACCCGTGCCGTCTTGCCAGTGCCGTGGGGCAGGTTGACCGTGCCGCGGACCATCTGGTCGGCCTTGCGGGGATCAACACCGAGCCGCATCGAGACCTCGACCGATTCGTCGAAGTTGCCTGCGGGGAATTGCTTGATGATGGCGATCGCTTCTTCGGGGCTGTAGAACTGGCCGGCGTCGCGCAGTTCTGCAGAGGCGCGATAGCGCTTGCTGTGCGTATTGGTCATGTCTGGTTCCTTTCACGTCAGCCTCGTGGGCTGATCCACCAGGTCCTGGTTCGGATGCACGTCCTGCCAGGTCGGTCTTGATTTCGGGTGCCGACCATGGTGGCCGGCGGGGCTCATACGACAGTGACACCCATCGAGCGGGCAGTGCCCTCGACGATCTTCATCGCCTGCTCGACATCGTTCGCGTTGAGGTCGGGCATCTTGGTGTTGGCGATCTCGCGCACCTGATCCTTGGTGATCCTGCCGACCTTCTCCTTGTTTGGCTCACCGGAGCCCTTGGCCAGTCCGGCGGCCTTCTTGATCAACTCGGAGGCCGGCGGAGTCTTCACGATGAACGTGAAGGTCCGGTCCTCGTAGATGGTGATCTCGGCCGGGACGATGGTGCCGCGGTCGGCCTCGGTCCTGGCGTTGTAGGCCTTCACGAACTCCATGATGTTGACACCATGGGGGCCAAGCGCGGTACCTACTGGCGGAGCCGGCGTGGCAGCACCCGCCTGGATGGCGATCTTGACGAGCGCCGCTACCTTCTTCTTGGGAGGCATCTAGGGTCCTTTTCCAATCTGTGTTTGCTGATGCAACCGGGCAACCTTACGCCCAGCAAACTGCCCGGTGCCAATCCGCCCGTCCTGGGCGGGCTGCAGATCCGTTGGGCTCACAGAGCCTTCTGGATCTGCGTGAAGGTCAGGTCGACCGGGGTCTCGCGACCCAGGATCTCGACCATCG
>JBMNPP010000068.1:0-11990 GCA_050943675.1 Brooklawnia sp. | reverse complement strand
CGATGCATTGGGCGACGACCTGGCCGCCATCCAGCGCCGGATCGTCGAGCAGATCGGCGTCATCGCGTTCGATGACGGCTACCCGGTGGGCTGCCTGTTCCTCTCGCTGGACCACGCTGCCGAACCACCGACCGGGAGCCTGCACCGGGTCAGTGTGCTGCCTTCCCAACGCCTCAACGGGGTTGCGGCGATGATGGTGCGCTCGGCTGCTGACCTTGCCATCCAGGCCGGGATGCGACGGCTGCAACTGGTGGCCCGCCGCGAACTGCCGCAGGTGGTGAAGTGGTGGGGGAGCCATGGCTTCGAATTCGATCACGACCTGGACGAGTACCGGATGGTGCTGGTCGTCCCGCTGCCTGCCCGTGCAGTAATACCCACTGCGGCCCGGATGCAGGGCCTGGGGCGACGGCTCGCCCGCCTGTTGCGCGCCGGTGACCTGGTGGTCCTCAACGGCGAACTTGGTGCAGGCAAGACCACCCTGGCCCAGGGGATCGGTGCGGGTCTGCAAGTGGGCGGCGCTGTGACCTCGCCGACATTCGTGCTCAGCCGGATCCACCCGGCACTGGGTGAGGGGCCACAATTGGTCCACGTGGACGCCTATCGGCTTTCCTCGGCGGCTGAACTGGCCGACCTCGACCTGGATGATTCGCTGGCCGAATCAGTAACACTGGTTGAGTGGGGTCAGGGTCTTGCCGAACAGTTCTCTGCCGATCGACTAGAAATCACTATCGAACGTGGCGGGGACGGCGACGGTGAGACCCGCGAGGTAACACTGCACGGCATCGGTGCACGCTGGCGTGAGGTCGACCTGTGGAAACTGGTCGACCAGGGCAAGGAGAACTGATGGGTTGGGTCCTGGCGATTGATACCGCTGTCGGCACCAGCGTCGGGCTGGCTCGCGCCGGCGAACCACTGGATTGCCGGGCCGACGGGTCCTCGCGCGACCACGTCGAGCAACTGCAGCCAATGATCGATGAACTGTTGTGGTCGCGCGGCATCACCATCCATGACCTGGCCACCATCGCGGTGAGCACCGGACCGGGCCCGTTCACCGGCATGCGGATCGGCATCGCGACCGCCCGCACACTGGGGATGGTCGCCGGCATCGAAGTGCGTGGTTTCGGCTCGCTGGACGCACTGGCACTGGACTGGTTCAGCGGGCCGGATCGTCCTGACGGGCCAGTGGTGGTGTGTACCGACGCCCGCCGCAAAGAACTGTACTGGGCGACCTATGACGCCGACGGCCTGCGCATCGATGGCCCCAGGGTCACCAGCCCCGACCAGTTGCCGCCACTGCCCGTGGCTGGCCCGGCCGCCGGCCTGTACTCCGAGGTGCTCGGCGACCGGGCAGTCGCTGCTGTTGCTGAATATGTCGATACCGCACTGGTGGCCTCCCGGCTGGCCGAATTGCCCGACACCGGCCTGGAGCCGCAGTACTTGCGCAAGCCGGACGCAGTCGAGCCGCGCACCCGCAAATCGGCCCTGGGTACCGGGCAGCGGCTCCGGCTACCGAAGTTGCAGGAGAAGTCATGATCATCGCACTGGCCAGCCATGACGACCTGGCCGCACTGGTTGAGTTGGAGAACAACTTCGAGGCCTCCGAACGCTGGAGCCAGACCTCCTGGCGGGCTGAACTGGAAGGGGCCGACCGGTTGGTGCTGGTCTGTCGGGACGCCGACCAGGTGCAGGCCGTGGCCTGCTTCTGGGTGGTGCACCAGACCGCTGAGCTGCTGCGCGTGGTCGTTCACCCCGCAGCGCGTCGCCGCGGGCTGGCCCGAAAACTGATCGGCCTGGGCAAGGAATGGGCTGAGGCAGCCGGGGCAGAGCGCATCCTCCTCGAGGTGCGCCACGACAATTCTGCAGCGCTCGCGCTGTACGAGGCAGCCGGTTTCGCTCCGATCGCGCAACGCCGCGACTACTACGGGCCCGGCCGCCACGGCGTGGTCATGGAATGCCAGTTGCCGCGCCACTCGCTCTTCCAGCCAGCGGGGTGGCCGGCATGAGCGGACCCCTGGTGCTGGGCATTGAATCCAGCTGTGACGAGACCGGGGTCGGCATCGTCCGAGGTGCCGAACTGCTCGCCAATGAGGTGGCAAGCTCGGTCGACCTGCACGCCCGTTTCGGAGGTGTGGTGCCCGAGGTGGCCTCCCGGGCACACCTGGCAGCAATCGTCCCGACCATGCAGCGGGCACTGGCCAGCGCGGACGTCGACCTGACCGAACTGGACGCCATCGCGGTGACCGCTGGCCCAGGCCTGATGGGCTCACTGGTGGTCGGCCTGTCGGCGGCGAAGGCACTGGCCTCGGCGTTGAACAAACCGCTCTACGGGCTGAACCACCTTGCCGGGCACGTGGCCGTCGACATCCTGGATCATGGCCCCCTGGCGCAACCCACCCTGGCCTTGCTGGTCTCCGGCGGCCACACCCAGCTGCTGCGGGTCGATGACATCACCAGCCGGATCACCGAGGTCGGCACGACCATCGATGATGCCGCCGGCGAGGCCTACGACAAGGTGGCCCGGCTGCTCGGGCTGGGTTACCCCGGCGGCCCCATCATCGACCAGCACGCCCAGCGCGGCAACGCCAGCGCAATCCGGTTCCCGCGCGGTCTGACCGCCCGCCACGACTTGGAGCGGCACCGCTTCGACTACTCGTTCTCTGGTCTGAAGACCGCTGTCGCCCGGCACGTCGAGCGCGCCGAACGGGACGGCGAACAGGTCAATGTGCAAGACATTTCGGCGAGTTTCCAGGAGGCAGTCGCTGACGTCCTGACCAGCAAGGCCGTGGACTCGGCAACCCATTTCGGGATCAGTCACCTGGTGCTGGGCGGGGGAGTGGCCGCCAACTCGCGGTTACGCACCCTGATGGCCGAACGTGCCGAGGTGGCAGGCATCGAGTTGCGTCGCCCGCGCCCCGGCCTGTGCACCGACAACGGAGCGATGATCGCGATCCTGGGTGCCGAGGTGGTGGCCGCCGGGCACCGCCCCAGCCCCCTGACGATCTCTGCTGATTCGCAGCTGCCAGTGGGCACCGTGCTGGCCACCGGGAAGCGTTAGATGGCCTACACCCCCGAGATCACCACACTGGGTTTCGTGTTGTCGCCCGAGGGGCGCCGGGTACTGATGGTGCACCGAATCGCACGTGCTGATGATGAGCAACTGGGCAAGTGGAATGGCCTGGGCGGCAAGGTCGAACAGGGCGAGGACATCTGGACCGGCATGACCCGCGAACTGCGCGAGGAGGCCGGCATTGAGGTCATCTCGATGCGGTTGCGCGGCACCGTCAACTGGCCCGGCTTCCACGCTGATGGCAGTTCAGTGCTCGGCTTCATCTTCGTGGTCGACCAATGGTCGGGTCGGGTTCGCGATCGCAACCCCGAGGGTCCACTGGTCTGGCAGCCCATTGACCAACTGCACCTGCTGCCGATGTGGGCCGGTGACCGATTCTTCCTGCCACACGTCTTCGATGCGGCCGTTGAGCAGTTCCACCTGGTCATCCCGTATGCCGGTGGTGAACCGCAGGGTTCAGCCGGCCACGTCCTGCCGGTAGCGACCGCCCCGAGCACCGCCTGATCCAACTTGAAAACTGCAAGACTTGGCACTCGGCTTGTGTGAGTGCCAACACCGGGTCTAAGGTGGTTTCTGGCACTCGACCACGTTGGGTGCCAACGGTCGGTACGGCACCCGCGACGACGTCCCGAACGTTTAGTGATGAGACACCCATAGACAACAGAAAGGGGTTTGAACGTGGCAACCACGATCAAGCCGCTCGAGGATCGTATCCTCGTCGAGCCTCTCGAGGCAGAGACCACCACCGCTTCAGGCCTGGTCATCCCCGACACCGCCAAAGAGAAGCCGCAGGAGGGCAAGGTTGTCGCCGCCGGCCCCGGTCGCGTCGACGACAATGGCCAGCGCATCCCGATGGACGTGCAGGTTGATGACGTCGTGATCTTCAGCAAGTACGGCGGCACCGAGGTGCGCTACGACGGCAAGGACTACCTGCTGCTGAATGCGCGCGACATCCTCGCCGTCGTGGTGAAGTGAGGCGCTGCTAAATGGCCAAGCAATTGCTCTTCGACGAGGAGGCCAGGCGCGCACTTGAGCGCGGAGTGGACACCCTCGCAAACACCGTGAAGGTGACCCTCGGACCCAAGGGCCGCTACGTGGTCCTGGACAAGATGTACGGCGCCCCCACCATCACCAACGACGGTGTCACCGTCGCCAAAGAGGTGGAACTGACCGACCCGTACGAGAACCTGGGCGCCCAGCTCGCCAAGGAGGTCGCCACCAAGACCAACGACGTAGCCGGCGATGGCACCACCACCGCCACCGTGCTGGCCCAGGCGCTGGTGCACGAGGGCCTGCGAGCCGTCGCTGCCGGTGCCAACCCGGTCGGCCTCAAGCGGGGTATCGACGCGGCCGTGCAGGCAGTCACCGATGAGCTGGCCAGTGTGGCCCGCGAGGTCGACAGCGCTGCCGATATGGCCAATGTCGCCACGATCAGCTCGCGCGACGAAGAGATCGGCGAGATCATCGCGCAGGCCTTCGACAAGGTCGGCAAGGACGGCGTCATCACCGTCGAGGAGTCGAACACCTTCGGCACCGAACTTGAGTTCACCGAGGGCATGCAGTTCGACAAGGGCTATATCTCGCCCTACTTCGTGACCGATCAGGACCGCATGGAGTCCGTCCTGGACGACCCCTACATCCTGCTGCACCAGGGCAAGATCTCGAACATGGCCGAGCTGCTGCCGGTGCTCGAGAAGGTCATCGCAGCCAACGGCAAGCTGGTCATCATCGCCGAGGACGTCGACGGCGAAGCACTGTCGACCCTGGTGGTGAACAAGATCCGCGGCACCTTCACCTCGGTTGCGGTCAAGGCACCCGCTTTTGGTGACCGCCGCAAGGCCATGCTTCAGGACATTGCGATCCTGACCGGTGGACAGGTGATCGCCGCCGAGGTTGGCCTCAAGCTCGACCAGGTTGACCTGGACGTGCTTGGGCGGGCCCGTCGCGTCGTGGTGGGCAAGGACAACACCACCATCGTCGACGGTGCCGGCGAGGCTGACGAGGTCGCTGGCCGGGTTGACCAGCTGCGCACCGAGATGGCCCGCACCGATTCGGAGTGGGACCGCGAGAAGCTCGCTGAGCGGGTTGCCAAGCTGGCCGGCGGGGTCTGCGTGATCAAGGTCGGCGCAGCCACCGAGGTCGAACTGAACGAGAAGAAGCACCGCATCGAGGACGCCGTCTCGGCGACTCGCGCGGCCATCGAAGAGGGCATCGTCGCTGGTGGCGGCGCCGCACTCGTCCATGCCGGCAAGGTGCTCGATGGACTCCAGTCGACCGACCACGACGAGAAGATGGGCGTGCAGATCGTCCGCAAGGCAATCGTGGAGCCGCTGCGCTGGATCGCTGAGAACGGCGGCGAGCCGGGCTACGTGATCGTGTCCAAGGTTTCCGAGCTGGGTCGCGACGAGGGCTACAACGCCCGGACCAACAGCTACGGCAACCTGATGGACCAGGGTGTCATCGACCCGGTGAAGGTGACTCGTTCGGCGCTGTTCAATGCAGCCTCGATCGCCTCGCTACTGCTCACCACCGAGACCCTGGTTGTCAACAAGCCAGAGGACGAGGAAGACGAGCACGCGCACTGAGCCACTGCGGTGTGACTGAATGAACAAGGCTGCGGGCCCACTGTTGAGGTGGGCCCGCAGTTTCATGCCCCCGGCTGGCCACCCCCTGCGATCGCAGGATGGGCAGATCACGGGCTTGACCAGCTAGCATTCCTTCGTGCGGCAGACCTGGGGATGGACCATTGTTGGGCTGCTCGGCTCGATATTGCTGGCCGTGGCAGCCTGGTTGGCATCGCCGTGGGGTCTGGGCTTTGCCGGGCGGGTGAACAGCGTCGCCGTCGTCTGGGCACACTCACTGCCGGCACTCCTGGGGGTGGCCGCCCTGTTCACCGGATGGTTCGGCCTGCGCCACACCAACCGGCGCACGCTGTGGCGTACCTTCGCCCTTTGGAGCCTGCCGCTGCTGGCCTGCCCACCCCTGCTCAGCAAGGACGTCTGGGCCTACCTCGAGCAGGGCTGGATCGTGTTGCAGGGCTTCGATCCATACCTGACGCCGTTGAGCACCCTGGGTGGACCATTCGCCGAGCGGGTCGACATCTATTGGCGTTACACCACCACCGTCTACCCGCCACTGGCCCTGCAGATCCAGGCCGTCGTGGTCTGGCTCAGTGGCTCCGACCCGTTCTGGTCGATGATGGCCATGAGGCTGCCCGGTCTGGCATCAGTCGTCGGCATCGGGGCCTGTCTGCCCCGCATCGCGCGGGCCACCGGCCACGACCAGGGCCACGCGCTGTGGCTGGGGCTGCTGAATCCCCTGGTGCTGGTGCACTTCATCGGAGGCGCCCACAACGATGCCTGGGCGGTTGCCCTCGGGGTGGCCGGCATCTGGCTGGCCATCCGCTGGCGCAACGCCTGGCCGCTGGGTTGCGTGCTGGTCGGCCTGGGCATGGCGATCAAACAGCCGATCGGGTTGATGATGGTCGCAGTCGCGATGATCGGGGTGGCCACTGGTCCGCTGGTGCCGCGGCAGGCCTGGGGCAAGAACCTGGCCGAGGCCGCCTGGCGGTTGCCGATCGGGCTGCTGGCCACGGTGACCGGTTTCATGATCCCGACCCTGGCCGGTGGCTGGGGGATCGGTTGGGCCACCGGCTCGGGTGCCCCGCAGACGGCTGGCAGCCAGTCGGTCGCCCACACCACGGCCGCCACCGTCCAATGGTTCACCGGATGGACACTGGCCGAGGCGATGGCCATCGTCGGGCCCATCTTCCTGGCGGTCGGTGTGGGCATCATCGCGGTCCTGGGCTGGCGGCACGGCGCCTCGCGTCCAGTCACCTTCACCGCCTGGGGGCTGGTCGCCTTCGCGTTCACCTACCCGAGCCTGCAGCCGTGGTACGCGTTGTGGGGTGGAGTGCTACTGGGTGCAGTCGTGCTGACCGGGCGGGCCTGGCGCTGGGTCGTCACCGTGACCGCCTGTCTGCTCATCACCAGCGTCCTGCTCGATTACGGCAATGTGCCGATACCGGCGAGCCAGGGTATTGCCATCGCGGCTGGCGCGGCGCTGCTGCAGGTTTTGCGCAGCGCTAGACTGGCCGTCCAAACGACCTGATCCAAAGGGGCGCGTGTGTCCGACCTGACTGTTGCTGGTGTGCCGCCGATGTTCGAGACCCTGGGGCTGACCTTCGATGACGTGCTCTTGCAGCCACGCGAATCGGATGTGATCCCCAGCCAGGTGCAGACCAGGGCCCGGTTGAGCCGCCGCATCACGCTCAACGTGCCGTTCCTGTCGGCAGCCATGGATACGGTCACCGAGCACCGGATGGCGATCGCGATGGCCCGCGAGGGTGGTCTGGGTGTGCTGCACCGCAATATGTCGATCGAGGACCAGGCCCACATGGTCGACCAGGTCAAGCGGTCAGAGGCCGGCATGATCGACGAGCCGATCACCATCAGCCCGGACGCAACCATCGGCGAGGTCGACGAGTTGTGCGCCAGCTACCGCATCTCTGGTGTGCCGGTGATCGACAAGGACAACAAGTTGCTGGGCATCATCACCAACCGCGACATGCGGTTCGAATCCGACCCGAAGAAGCTGGTCGCCCAGGTGATGACCCCGATGCCCCTGGTCACCGCACCGGTCGGAACCAGGGGCGATGACGCGCTGGCACTGCTGGCCCGGTACAAGATCGAGAAGCTGCCCCTCATTGACGACCAGGGCCGGCTCAAGGGCCTCATCACGTTGAAGGATTTCGTCAAGTCGGACCAGTATCCCAATGCCTGCAAGGACGACCAGGGCAGGCTGCGGGTCGCCGCCGGGGTGGGCGTCTTCGGGGACGCCTGGGAGCGTGCGATGGCACTGGTCGAAGAGGGCGTGGACGCCCTCATCGTGGACACCGCGCACGGCCACTCCAGGGCCGAGTACGAGTTCATCAAGCGCCTGAAGGCTGAACCAGCAGCCGCCCAGGTCGACATCATCGGCGGAAACGTCGCGACCTATGAGGCAGCCCTGTCGCTGATTGAAGCGGGTGCGGACGGCATCAAGGTGGGTGTAGGGCCCGGCTCGATCTGCACCACCCGCGTGGTCGCTGGGGTCGGGGTCCCGCAGATCACGGCCATCCATGACGCGGCCCGTGCTGCGAAGCCAGCCGGTGTCCCGGTGATCGGTGATGGTGGCCTGCAGTATTCCGGTGATACCGCCAAGGCGATCGTGGCTGGGGCCGACACCGTGATGCTGGGCTCGCTGCTGGCGGGTTGCGATGAGAGCCCCGGTGAGCTGGTCTTCATCAACGGCAAGCAGTACAAGAGCTACCGGGGTATGGGATCGCTGGGCGCGATGGCCACCCGCGGCCGCCACATGAGCTATTCGAAGGACCGCTACTTCCAGTCCGATGTCAGCGACGACAAGATCATCCCGGAGGGTATCGAGGGCCAAGTGCCCTATCGCGGCCCGCTTGGCCAGGTCCTGTACCAGCTGACCGGTGGCCTGCACCAGTCGATGTTCTACTGCGGTGCCCGCACCATCAGCCAGTTGCAGGCCAACGGCCGGTTCGTCCGGATCACTTCGGCGGGGTTGAAGGAGTCACACCCGCACGACATCCAGATGACGGTCGAGGCCCCGAACTACTACGGGAACAACGGCTGACCTGCCATGGCCTGCTTGCGGCGCAGTTGGTCGACGTACAGCACCGAGCCGAAGATCCACATGAAGGGTGTCGCCACGATACTGGCAAGCACAGTGAGGACATTGCCCAGCACCAGCCTGGGTGCCACTACGCCGAGTGCCCGCACCAGGTCCTGATACGAATCTGCGCCGGCCAGCAATGGATCAAGGGAGCCCGTCACGGCAACGGCTGCTGAGGAGACCACTTGCAGGGCCGCATTGACCAGGAACTGGGCCAGGAACAGGGTGCCGAAGATCCGGGCCCCGCTGCCTTCGGTGAGCCGCCAGCAACTGCGTACGGTGTCGATCGCGCCGCGTCCCTCGATACCCAGCACCTGCAGCAGCAGACCGAGGCGGGCCTGCGCGAGCACCGACAACACGATGATGGCAACGACCGGCACCAGCATGAGCCACCAGGCTTCCAGACCGATCGCCAGGACGATGAACAGGCCGACCAGGCCCAGCACCACCAGTCCGGCCGCCGCCACCAGGCCGAAGAGCCCCAGGCTGCGTCCTGGCAGGCCGCGGGTGTCGTGCCACAATGAACGCACCGTGGGTAGCTGACCGCGGTTCACCTGCACCACGCCAAGCGATGTCATGCCGGCCGAGACGTGCCAGGCAACCACCGATAGCACCCAACCGGCCACCAGCAGCAGCCCGATGACGGCCAGCCCGGCAACCCCGACGCCGAACTGGGCGGCACCCGATTCCAGACCGGTCATCGATAGCACCCAGGGGATGCCGATGACCAGTGCGACCACGGCCACGGTGAGGCCAACAGCCACTCCGGCCACGGTGGGGAGCAGACCGAGCAATACGAACTGCCCGAAGTTCTGTTTGTAGATCGCAAATGTGGCAGTGAACAGGTCGCCAACCGACAGGGGCCGCAGTGGGATCAATCCATGATTGTTCGGGGTGGAAGTCATGATCGGAGCCTAGCGATTTTGCGGACCATTCCACCTCCGGGGTGCCACCGGCTATTCCCCGGGCATCGCCGCTAGATTGGTGGGGGTCAACCAGGAGGATCAAGAATGCAGGACATCGGACGCAGCAAGCGGGCTGCCAGGGCCTTCACCCTGGACGACGTGGCGATCATGCCGACGCGCCGCACCAGGGGGATCGAGACTGTCGAGCTGGATTGGCGAATCGATGCGATCACCTTCGACTTCCCGATGGTGGCTGCCCCAATGGATTCGGTGATGAGCCCCCAGACTGCGATCGCCTTCGGCAAGCTGGGTGGGCTCGGGGTGCTCAACCTGGAGGGCCTGTGGACCAGGTATGAAGACCCACAGCCGCTGCTCGATGAAATCATCAACGCCGGTGAGGCCGATGTCACCCGGCGGATGCAGCAGATCTATGCCGAGCCGATCAAGGGCGAATTGATCACTGAGCGGATGAACCAGATCCGGCAGGCCGGCGTGCCAGCAGCAGGTGCGCTGAGTCCGCAGAATGCCCAGGAATTTGCTGGTGTGGTCGAGGGTGCGGGGGTCGACTTCTTCGTGATCCGGGGCACCGCTGTGAGCGCCCAGCATGTTTCGCGGACCGCTGAGCCCCTGGACCTGGCCAAGTTCATCTACAACCTTGATGTGCCGGTCATCGTTGGTGGCTGCGCCACCTACCAGACTGCGCTGCACCTGATGCGCACCGGCGCGGCCGGGGTCCTGGTCGGCTTCGGCGGGGCGGCCACCTCGACCAATGCGCAGGTGCTGGGCATCCAGGTGCCGATGGCGACTGCGATCTCGGACGTGGCCGAGGCCCGGCGTGACTACCTCGACGAATCCGGCGGCCGCTATGTGCACGTGATCGCTGATGGCTCGATGGGCTACTCCGGAGACATCGTGAAGGCACTGGCCTGCGGGGCCGATGCAGCCATGCTTGGCACACCGCTGGCCCGGGCCACCGAGGCCCCCGGTCAGGGCTGGCACTGGGGTTCGGAGGCCTGGCACGAGACCCTGCCCCGGGGGCGCCGCGTCCGAGTCGATCAGGTCGGCTCACTCAACGAGGTGATGCTTGGGCCCTCGCATGGTCCGGATGGCACCATGAACATGGTGGGGGCACTGCGTCGGGCGATGGCCTCCACCGGTTATACCGAGGTCAAGGCATTCCAGCGCATCGACCTGATCGTCCAGTGATGAGCCAGCCAGAGGCCCTGCCCGAAGACCTGCTGCGGCTGCGCGGCAGCATCGACAACCTGGATGCCGCGCTGGTGCACATCATGGCCGAGCGCTTCAAGATCACCAAGAAGGTCGGGCAGCTCAAGGCGACCCACGGGCTGCCACCGGCTGACCCGGCCAGGGAGTCCCGGCAGATCGCGCGATTGCGCAGGCTGGCCGATGAGGCCGATCTTGATCCGGAATTCGCTGAAAAGCTGTTGAACTTCATCGTCAGTGAGGTGGTCCGGCACCACCTGCAGATCGCTGAAGAGCAGGGTTCCAGCTAGGCGATCACATCGCCCTTGTGCACATTGCTCGGGATGCCGACGATCACTGCACCGGGGGCGACATCCTTGACCACCAGCGCGTTCGCGCCGATCTTGGCATCATCGCCGACTGTGATGTCACCGATCACCTTGGCACCGGCACCGATCAATACCCGGTTGCCGATTGTTGGGTGCCGCTTGAACCGGCCGCGGGCGCGACCTCCCAGGGTGACCTGGTGGTAGATGAGCACATCATCACCGATGATCGCGGTCTCACCGATCACCACACCCATCCCGTGGTCGATGAAGAACCTGCGGCCGATGGTTGCCCCCGGGTGGATCTCGATGCCGGTCAGGAACCGGGCAGCCTGGCTAAGCAGGCGGGCGCCGAAGCGCAACGGTGGACGCTGCCACATCGCGTTTGCGAGGCGATACATCCAGATCGCGTGGATACCGGAGTAGATCACGGCGATCTCGAACTTGGACCTGGCGGCCGGGTCCTCGCGTTGGGCGGCCCCCAGGTCTTCGTTCATGCGCGCAGCGATCAGTCGGATCCTCGAGAAGATGCTCACGGGGTATATCCAACCATCCAATCCGTGGTTCAGTCGATGAGGTCCGCCCACAGCACGGTGGACAGGTAGCGTTCACCGAAGTCGGGTACGACGGTGACGATGGTCTTGCCCGCGTTCTCGGCACGCCTGGCCACCTCGATGGCTGCCGCGACGTTCGCTCCTGCCGAGATGCCGGCCAGGATGCCCTCGGCTGAGGCGAGTTCGCGGGCGACCTGGATGGCGTGCTGCGACTCGACGGTGACTACCTCATCGAGCACCGACTGGTCGAGGG
>JBMNPP010000067.1:0-12133 GCA_050943675.1 Brooklawnia sp. | reverse complement strand
CCGACTGCTGCCAAGGCGATACGGACCAACGAGCCAGCCCTCGATATGCACAAGCCCTCTGGCAATAGGCAGATCCATCAGAGCAACGCCCTGTCTCGCCCAAAATCTTCATCGGTGTCCCCGACAAAATCGGGATTTGCGCACCCCAGACCGCCTTTTCGGGCCCCCAAACAGTCCAAAGGGCTCTCTGGGGTGCGCAAATCCCGTTCTTCAACGGAATACGAACTGACGCCCCGCGGTCTGGCACCCCGGCCAGCGCGGGATTGTTTGTGCGAGCCTGCATGAGTCCGTAGAGAGGACCCGACCGAACCAACTGCTCGCCGTCTCCGCATCCAACGGAGCTCGTCAACAGACTTCTAGAAGCTTCCCTCAGCACCTTGGTCCAGCGACCTCCAAGCCGTGCCAGGCCAAAGAGCCAAGTCGGCTCACGAGGACCGACCAACGACCCTGCCGACTGCCGATTTCGCTTCCAGGATCATGGGCTTTAGCGAGGCGTGCCATGTCGGGAAATCCACCGAGAGCGTGCCCCACGTCAGACTGCGATCGATCTGGTCGTACTGATGGATGATGAAATTTCGATTCGCGATCGCGAGAGCCCATTCAACGCCTTCTGGAGCAAGCACCTCGAGCCGAGCCAGCCGCGTTGCCGCCTCACCAAGCTTCATCATTAGTGAATCGCCAGCTTCTTGCAGGATCCCATCTGCCAAGTACGCTTCCCGACCGCGCGCTGCAATCTCGGCGGCCTGAACGAGCCAGCCCTCGATATGCACAAGCTCTTTGGCAACACGTAGCTCCATCAGAGCAACACCAGGTCTTGCCGAATATCCTCGTCGGTTCCCGGTTTGAGCCCGCCGTAAGAAATCAGATCGACCTTGCGCCCCAGGACCCCCTCGATGACCTGCTTGAACTTCATGAAATCAAATGAGGATGCTCCGCTAACCGGTTCCACAATCAGATCGATATCTGAGTCGTGACGCGCCTCGCCTCGTGCCACCGAACCAAAGACGCCCATGCGCGAGTAGCCGCGCGCCGCTGCGACTGCAGCCAGAACGGGCCCGGCAGCCTCAATGAGCGACTCAGGATGCACCAGGGCCAGGTTGGGTGCGCTACGCAATTGCTGACTGACTGCCGACTGCGAGACTCCAAGTTCTTGCGCGATCTCTCGCTGGGTCATCCCGACTGCGCCCATCGCTCTGAGCGCCAGAACGCGCCGCAACCGTGCGATCTCTTCGCTACGTTGGGACTGCCTGTACTCCGCAGCAAGCGTCATAGGGCGATCATATCCACCATTCTTGATGGCATAAATTGATTTATACGAGTCAAAACCCCAATATGGGGTCTAGCGTGCCACCGAACCCTGACGCCCTTGCGCGGCGGACTCCGCCGCGCAAGCCCCCCACCAGATGCGCACACGAGCCGGCTCCGGATGAGGAGGATCCGTGGCCGCGAAGCCTGCTGGCATCCGCATCTGATCCTCACGCGGGCGCCACACCTAGACTTGCCGCGTGACCACGACCCCAGCTTCCGGCATTGGCTCCTACGGACAGATCCCGGCCCACGCTGTCGTGGTGGTGATCGGTGCTGGGCAGGCGGGACTCTCGGCCGCCTACCATCTGCGCCGCCGCGGGCTCGAACCGTGGACCGAGTTCGTGGTGCTCGACGCGAACCCCGGCCCGGGTGGGGCCTGGCGGCACCGCTGGGACTCGCTCACACTGGGCCGCGCCCACGCGCTGCATGACCTGCCCGGTCTGCCCCTCAGTGAGCCGGACCCGGACGAACCTGCCTCCGCTGTGGTCGCCCGCTACTACGGCGCCTATGAGCAGGAGTTCGATCTCCCTGTGGTCCGTCCCGTGCGGGTGGTCTCGGTGACTGCTGCAGACGATGACGGCCCGCTCACCATCGGCTGGCAGGAGGCACCAGCCGGGCCGGAGGCCACCGAGGACGCAGAGGTGGACGTGGAGCCGCAGGAAGAGGGCAGCCTCACCGCCGAGCACGTGATCAGCGCGACCGGCACCTGGGACAGTCCATACGTCCCCTACTACCCGGGGATCGAGGCGTTTGCCGGCAGGCAATTGCACACCCGCGGCTTCCGTGCCGCCGAGGACTTCACGGGCAAGCGAGTGGTGGTGGTCGGCGCCGGCACCTCTGCCGTCCAGTTCCTGCTCCAACTGGATGAGGCGGGCGCCGACACTGTTTGGGTGACCCGCCGTGAACCGGAGTTCGTGGACCGGCCCTTCGATACCGAGTGGGGACGCGACGTGGAAGAGCGGGTGCGGGCGCGCACCTCCCGCGGCCTGCCACCCGGCTCGGTGGTCTCCAACACCGGGCTACCACTGACGCCGGAGTACCGCGACGGCATCGAGTCCGGTGTCCTGGTGAGCGTGGGACCGATGGCACGCATCGTGCCGGACGGCGTCGTGCTCGAGTCCGGCGAGTACGTGCCCGCAGACGTGATCCTTTGGGCGACCGGTTTCCGCCACCACCTCAGGCACCTCGCCCCGCTGCATCTTCGCGAATCCGGGGGCGGCATCCGCACCGAGGGCGTGCATGTCGCCCGTGAGCCGCGACTGTCACTGGTGGGCTACGGCGCCTCCGCGTCCACGCTCGGCGCCACGCGCGCGGGGCGCCAGGCAGCCTCGGCAGCGCTGCGGGCCACCACAGTGTCCGTGCGGAGATCGCGGACCCGCCAGACGGTTCCCATGCCACCCTCGCCGATCTGATCGAGCAGTTCGTATCGACCGGCGAACACCTCACCCATGGGCGGGCCCAGGCTAGGCTTGGGCAGCCTGACGAAGCAGCTCTGCGAGGCCCAGTGCGGTAGTGAGGGAGGCCACCCGCTCGAGCTCGGACGCAGTAGCAGCCGCGCGCAGGGCATCGAGGGTGGCGGAGTGCGCGGCGCGCATGGAGGTCATCATCAACTGCGCATCCGCGATGGCCTCGAGGCGTTCCTCGATACCGGCGGTGGACAGGCCGGGCGCGGCCTGACCGAGTTCGGTCAGGTTCTGTAGCCGGGAGAGCACGGCGAGTTACCGATCTTGGCGCGGGCGCCCGAGATCAGTTGGGAAAGCATCGGCGCAGACAGGCCAAGCAGCTTGATCAGGCGCCCCTGCGTCAGACCAGCGACGACATGATCCGGCCGAGGATGTCCGCGAGTGGTTCGCCATACAATTCGCACTGCATTTCACGATTGGATTCCTCCACACTCACCGGTGATCCCTCCCGCCTGCGGACGAATGCGCCGTGCTGTGATGATGTTTCGGTGCCATCCTAGGCGTCTCAAGGCGAGACGAACTGCAGACGATCCGGCTCCGAGGCTCGGGCACAGCGAACTGTTGCCCGCCGTGGCGAGCATGACCCTGCTGCTTACGGACTGGCGATTCGACCGGTTAACGCAACCGCCCGCAGGGCGATTACAACAGAATTGGGCCATCCGGCACAGCCAACGGATTCAGGAACCACGGCCAGTCCCCTCACAGCTCTCTCGATTAGGGGAAACACCCGCCCGTGCGGTGGCCTCCACCCTCCGTCTCACGAGGTGGAGCGCATGGGGATACCCCGAGTTCCTCCAACCTGGCGTCAGCATTGGCCAGCGCCTCCGCGCCAATCTGCGAGGCAGGCCGCGGTCGGGCTTCTAGCCAGAGCCCCCGACATGAGTGGTGTCGCCTTGTTCTGTCTCCGTCGGCGGCAGGGAAGCCCCCTGCTTGCCCGCACAGTCGGGCAGAATCGAACCATGACTGACGTGGCTGTTCACGACGAATTCGATGAGATTGAAGCCTCACGGCCATCTGCTGAGATGGAGATTGCCCGCGAGATCAGCGAGGTGTTTACCCACATGCTCGGCGATGGTCAGTCGGTGATCGATCCTTCAGTGACCATATGGACAGCTGAGGCGGCGGAAGAACTTCGTTCAAGTATCGAGGACAATCTCATCGAGGGCACGGACCAAGGCCAGTGGGTCAAGCTGGACCAGCAACTTAGGGGCGCGTCTCGGGAGGCAGTACTGCTTGCCGCGGAGATTGTTTTTTTGCGCGAACATGGCCTGCGGCCGGTTCTGCCCGAGACCCGCCGAGGTCACGTCGAGCGCGTGCTCGCCCACCTTGGCTCACCCAGGCCAATTCCAGAACCGATGGCGACTTGGCTCGCCCGTCCTGCCAAGACTGCGGGATTCGAACCGGGTTCCTGGTACAACGGCGCACTCTGGCGACACATCATTTGGGCGTCAAGTTTTGTTCAGTTCTGGAACGCGCTCCCCGAGGCCTCGCGTGACGAAGCACGGTCTGATGCCTGGACGCTCCAGCAGGTCATGCTCCAGTCCGGTGATGACCGGCCAGAGATCCGGAACGCGTTGCAGTTCCTCGCTCGGCCCCAGGTCTTCGAACCAATCGCATCAGCGGCCCAGAAGAAGAAGATTCGCAAGGGCCTCGCCGATCGAATAGGCGGCCCGTCCGCAAATACTCCCGAGGCCATCGACCGTGATCTCCTTGCGATCAGAGCAGTTCTCGCTCGCGAGGTTGAGGGGCCTTTCCATTTCTGGACACCAAGAGTAAGAGAACTCTGGGACGGCTCCGCGCTGGATGCCTCCCCAGCGAACTCTGTGACAGCATCGGCTGAACCCCGTGCGCGCCACTACTGGCTTTACTGGCCTGGCACGCATGCGCCTGACTGGAACGAGTGTTCGTCGAATGGCATCATGGCTATCGGCTGGGACCAACTTGGCGACCTCTCGACCTACCCGAACCGCGAAGCAATCCGACAGGCGCTCGACGACAAGCGAGCCGGCGAATCAATGAAGAACGCGGCACTTACGCTTTGGCAGTTCCAGCACGAGATCGCTGTTGGCGACGTCATTTACGCCAAACGGGGGCAGCACGAGTTAGTCGGGCGGGGGGAGGTCACTTCGCTTGCCCGGTTTGAGCAAGAGCGCGGCGAATACCGCCACGTTCGCTCGGTGACGTGGACGCACACGGGCGATTGGGATCATCCGAGTGGCGCCGCAACCAAGACGTTGACTGACATCACACCCAAGCGTGACTACGTCGAAGCTCTTGAATCCCTCATCACCGATGAGGATGCGCCTGAACTTCTCGAGACAACAGGGCCGCTGCCGACCTATGACAGGGATGCATTCCTTCGCGAAGTGTATCTTTCCGAGGAACGGTACGAGAGACTTCGGTCCTTGTTGACGCGTAAGAAGAACGTCATCCTCGCCGGTCCGCCCGGTGTCGGGAAGACCTTCGCCGCTCGGCGTTTGGCCTATTCGATCATGGGCGTCAAGGACCTGAGCAGAGTGCAGATGATCCAATTCCATCAGAGTTACTCGTACGAGGACCTCATGATGGGGTACCGACCAACCGAGACAGGCGGCTTTGCTCTCACGGAAGGCCCGTTCTACAGATTTTGTGAGAAAGCCCGCGCTGACGATACCGACCGGCCGTATTTCTTCATCATTGACGAAATCAATCGTGGCAACATCTCCAAGATTTTCGGTGAGTTGCTCATGCTCATCGAAGCAGACAAGCGCGGACAGGAATTGCGTCTGCTCTATAAGAACGAGAAGTTCTCGGTCCCGGCGAATGTCCACATCATCGGCATGATGAATACCGCCGATAGAAGCCTCGCTGTGCTGGACTACGCGCTTCGCCGCCGCTTCGGTTTCTTCGAGATGATCCCCGGCTTCAACTCGGACGGGTACACGAGTTGGCAGGAAGAGATCGACGACCCCACGCTTGATCGGCTCGTGGAGGCCGTCATAGAACTCAACAAGATCATCGCTGATGATCCCGCGCTGGGGTCAGGCTTCGCAATTGGTCACAGTTATCTGTCGAGTCACACGGGTGACGAGCCTCCCGATGTGTGGCTCTCCTCTGTCGTTGAGGACGAACTCATTCCGCTCCTCGACGAGTATTGGTTCGACGAACCGGCCAAGGCCCATGAGTGGGCAGGAAAACTCAGGATCGCTGTGGCATGACTCAGCGATCCATCGCCATCCGCAATGTATACGTGATGATGGCCTACGCCTTCAGAGCGATTCGCAGCGAGGGCAATGACCGAATCGCGGCTGAGTCGTTTGACCACCTCCATGACCTGTTGGCGGAGATCCTCGTGCGTGGCGTCGGCTCGCAGGTCAAGCGAGGTCTCCACCGCGACTACGTGCCACGCAGCGACGAACTACCCACCATGCGGGGCCGAGTCAATTTCACTCGCACCGTCGCTGCGCGATCTGCAGTTCGAGGCAGCCTGATCTGCGAGTTCGACGAATACGAGCCCGACACCCCTCACAACCAGGCACTGAAAGCCGTCATCGTTCTCCTCACCCGACATGGTGATGTTGCTGCGCCCCGCAGGGACGCATTGCGCAGGCTCCTGCCCTACTTGGACGCCGTGACGCCGGTCGCACCGACATCCATCCACTGGGAAACGCTTACGTACCACCGCGCCAACGCCACCTATCGCCTGCTGCTCGGAGTCTGTGAATTGGTCGTTCGTGGGCTCCTACACACCCAGGATGACGGAAACAGGAAGCTAACTGAATGGCTCTCAGACGATGCGATGAGCAGCTTGTACGAGCGGTTCGTACGCGAGTATTACACCATCCACCATCCTGAATTCTCCCCCCGTGCATCCACCGTTGCATGGGACTACGAGACCGCAACCGCCATCGGAACCGACCAACTGCCGGCGATGCGCACCGATGTCACGCTGCGGCGCGGCGAACGCAAATTGATCATCGATGCGAAATACTACAGTCGCTCCATGCAGGTCACCCAGTGGGGAAAGGCAACCATCCACTCTGCGAACCTCTACCAACTTCTCGCCTACGTAAAGAACGCTGACGTGCACCGCGATGGCAGGGTCAGCGGTCTCTTGCTATACGCACGCACCGAAGCGGCGCCACAACCCGACTTGGACGTCTCAATTCAGGGCAACCGGCTCGGCGCTCGAACACTCAACCTCAACAAACCCTGGGGCAACCTCACCGCTCAACTCGACGAGATCGTTCAGTGGTTCCGGAACGAGACCAACCCGACCTGGAGGTCACGCACGCAGGTGGGGCCAGACACATCAAAGTGACGGAACGACACCTACGCAGCCCACGACACGGTTTGGGTCAGCCACCGTCGGAATCGAGTCGCTTCATCTAGAGAACCACATATCACCGGGCAGTGGGTGGTCTTTGAATCTGTCCGAGAAGCGAGTACCTGAGCCGCTAGCCCGTCCGAGACAGCCGGTACCAGCGGCCACCAGGCGGAACAGAGCGGGGGACTTTCCCCCGCAGTGGTGGCGGGCGGCGTGCTTGCGGGGTCCGGGGTGGTTGGCGCACTCGCCTACGCGGCGACCCGCCGGAAGCGCTCTCAAACCCGATAGCGGTCGACGCGTGCTGGTCTGGTCCGTTCAGAGATTCAGCACCATAAGCAGCACTCCGAGCGCGATGCTCTGACAACTCTTCATCAAGAGCTGCCTCAACGATCTGGGCTGTCAAAGCCTTCAACAGACCGTCGGGGCCGGTCAGGGCAATACCGGCATCCATGGCCTGACGCACCATCCGGGCGATCGCTTCACGCTGCGCGGTATCCAACTCAGCCGGCACCTGCGGTGGTTCAGTCACACCATCCAGTCTGGCCGATGCCTGGGCCGGGTCAATAGTGCTAGTAGTGATCTCGGTCATCATGACTCCTCCTGCCCTCATGGGCGATGGAACCACTTGCACCGCTTCTCTGATAGACCCACGACAGCGGAATTCATTCAGATGGCACAGCTATCGCAGTCGGGCAGCGAGGATCCGGTATGCGCTGGACGCAACTAACCGCACGCCAGGCCCGAAGCACGACACTGGATATCGAAGGTGCACCCAAGTAGCCGAAGAGGGCTGATCAGATATGACAACTGAACCACAAACCCACGTTCTGGTTGTCGGAGTGGGCGGCCTTGGCACCCACATGATCCATGAGGCCATGGAACGGGGGTCCAGGTTTCAGTCATGGTGCGTGACGAATCCAGGCTGAGAGCCCGGCTCGACGAAGAGACCCTCCGGAGACTGACGACCATCACAGTGGGCGACGCCACGGACCCGGCAGCGCTTGACCGGGCAATACAGGGCATCGACGTTGCCCTGTCTGGCAACGGGGCGAACCGGGAGATGGCCCACCAGATGGCCCTGGCCGTCCAGCGCAACAACGTGCAGAAATTGATCTGGCCGGCCGGCGGCTCCAACGTCATGGCCGAAGACGGCATCACCCCCGCCTACCTGACGCACATGGATCGGTTTCCCCGCGCAAAGGACATCTACCACGCCCACCAGGTGTGCATCGACGCGATCCGGGAGACCGGCATCAACTACATGATCTTCTGCCCGGGCCGCATGACCACCCACGGTCACCGCAGCCCCGACGTACGCTCCAGCGTGCGCATCAACAGGGTCGCAGGCATGTCCGTGTCCTATGAGGACGCCGCCTGGGTGATGCTCGAGGGCGCCCTCACCGACGCCTACGACCGCCGACTGGTGAGTGCCGCCACGAACCGATGAACCCTGGTTGCGGCTAAACATATCCGGGTGGGACGAATGGACGTCACCGAGACCTAGTCCTGCAATAGCCCTAGGTCGACACCGCGCTGGGCACGGTTGGTCCTACGCGCCGCTCGCTGATGGCACCGGGGCAACGGGCGCGGCGCTGCCATCCCCATCAGCTGCTCGGTCCGCAGCGCATCGGGGTGACCGACTTCCCTCGTACGAACTAGCGGGGTAGGTAGAAGGTGGGCATTGGGCAGGCTCTTGGAACTACTTCTTAGACGTTGAACCGGAACTCCACCACGTCACCCTCGGACATCACGTACTCCTTGCCCTCCAGCCGCATCTTGCCCGCCGCCTTAACTGCCGCCTCACTACCCATTTCGACGACATCGTCATAGTTGACGATCTGGGCCTTGATGAAACCTTTCTGGAAATCCGTATGGATCGCACCAGCCGCCTCAGGGGCCGTGGCGCCCTGCTCGATCGTCCACGCCCTGGTCTCCTTGGGGCCGGCAGTCAGGAAGCTCTGCAACCCCAGGGTCCGGTACCCCACCCGCGCCAACTGATCCAGACCCGACTCGGTGATACCGGCCTCTTCGAGGAAGGCAAGGGCCTCTTCCTCATCGCCCATCTCGACCAGTTCGGCCTCGAACTTGGCGTCCAGGAAGATCGCCTCGGCTGGTGCCACCAGCTCGCTCAACCGGGCGCGCAACTCCTGGTCGGCCAACTGGTCCTGATCGAGGTTGAACACATACAGGTAGGGCTTGGCCGTCAGCAGGAACAGATCGCGCAGCGGCTCCAGATCGAGCCCGGCCTGGAAGACGCCGACCCCTGCGTCCAGGGTCTCGCGGGCTGCCAGCCAGGCCTCGTACTGCGGTCTTGATTCCTTGCGGATCCGGGCTTCTTTCTCCAGCCTCGGCAGCGCCTTTTCGATGGTTTGCAGGTCGGCCAGGATCAGCTCGGTGCGGATGGTCTCGATATCGCTTGCCGGGTTGACCCGGCCGTCGACGTGGGTGACGTCGTCGTCGCCGAACACCCTGGTCACCTGACAGATGGCGTCAGCCTCACGGATATTGGCCAGGAAGGCATTACCCATCCCTTCCCCTTGTGAAGCGCCCTTCACGATGCCTGCGATGTCGACGAAACTGACTGTGGCCGGCACGATCTTCTCCGAGCCGTAGATCTCGGCCAGCACGGGCAACCGGTCGTCGGGGACCCCGACAACTCCCACATTGGGTTCGATGGTTGCGAAGGGATAGTTCGCAGCCAGCACTGTGTTGCGGGTCAGCGCGTTGAACAGGGTTGACTTGCCCGCGTTGGGCAATCCGACGATTCCAATGGTTAAAGCCACGAGGCACCACCTTAGCCCTCACCGCGCGGAATCGTATTCCTGGCTACGCTCCCCGGACGTGACACCATGGAGATGCGACCAACAGGAGGTGACCGGATGACGTCGAATGATCGGCAATACCCTCAACCGGATGATGCCTTCTGGACCAGGGAATCGGCCACGGCCCAGGACCAGCAGCCCAACCCCACCTCAGGCCACGCCCCCACCGGATACGGCTACTACGGCCAGGACGAGCCTGCCCAGCAATGGGCCCAGCCAGGGGCCGGCTACTCCGAGCCCAACCACTGGGCGCAGGTCAGCCCGTACGCACCCAACCCGGGTCAGCCCCAATACCCCAGCCAGCACTTCGGCCCCCAATTGGACCACCCCAATGGAACTCCGAGTCTGGTGCTGGGCGTCCTGAGCATGGCTGTGTTTCTCCCGCTGGGCTATATCGCGCTGGTGATGGGCGTCCGCGGCCTGCGCGACTCAAGAGCAAACCCGGGCGTCTACCGCAACCACGGCATTCTGCTGGCCGGGGCGGTGCTCGGCGGCATCACCTCGGTGATTTGCACCATCGCGATCACCGCGGTCCTCATGGTGCTGGTCGCCATGGTCGTGGCCTGACCAACCAGCCACCCGAACCGCACCCCGTCAGTCGAGCGCGGCGAAGGCAGCCGAGACCTGCGCGAACGCTGCCGGATCAGCCGCGCCACACAGTTCACGAGCCGAGTGCATCCCGAGCACCGCGATACCGGCGTCCACCGAGCTGATCCCGAGCCGGGTGGCCAGCAACGGGCCGAGGCTTGAACCACCACGCACGGTGTTGTTGTTGACGAAGACCTGGTCGGTGAGGCCTGCTGCCTCGCATGCCCGGCGCCACGCGGCCCAACCGGGCGCCTCGGTGGTGTAGCGCATCGGTGCGCTCCACTTGAGCACCGGGCCGCCGTTGAGCCGCGGCTGGATCACCGGGTCGTGCCGGTCGGCCCTGTTCGGGTGGACGCCGTGGGCCACGTCCGCCGACAGCGCCAGGCCGCGGGCCAGCCAGGCCAGGTGCGCGTCCTCGTTGAATCCCTGCGCCAGTGACAGACGCCGCAGGGTGTGCACCAGCAGCGGCCCGGAGGCACCCGTCGGGGTGTGCGAACCGATCTCTTCGTGGTCGAAGGCGACATACACCTGCACGTGCTGGCTCTGGGCTGCGCTCAGGTGCCCGGCCAGGCAACTGTGTGCCGACAGCAGGTTGTCCAACCGGTAGGACGCCAGGAACTCGTGGTCCAGACCAAGCAGCGCCGGTGCCTCACCGGGCACCAGCACCAGGTCGTGCGCGGCCACCTCATCGGCTGGCAGACCGGCCAGTGCGGCGATGTGGGCCTCAAGCTCGCCACCGGCGTAGGCATCCCCGAGCCCGACGATGGGGTTCAGGTCGCGCTGGTTGTCGATCTCGAGTTTGGTGTTGACGGTGTTGTCCAGGTGGATCGCCAACTGGGGGACGCGCAACAGCGGCTGGCTGCGCACCAGGTGGGTGCCACCGCTGCGGTCGATCAGCCGGCCGGCGATGGCCAGGTCACGATCAAACCAGGTGTGCAGGATCGGCCCCCCGTAAACCTCCACCTCGGCCAACCGGAAACCGGCCCGGGAGAACGCGGCACCGGGCTTCAGCTTGAGTGCTGGTGAATCAGTGTGGGCCGCCAGGATTCGCAGCCCGGTTTGCGGCGTCCAGCGCTCGGGCTGGCGCCAGGCGATCACGGCCCCATCGCGGCGCACCAGACCGGCCTGCGGCAGCTCGTCGGCGTCCCACGGCTGCGCAGGATCAAGCTCACGGTGACCACCGGCCGCCAAATCTTCAACGATGCGGGCGACCGCGTGGTACTGGGTTGGTGAGGCCGCGAGGAAGTCAATGAGCCGGTCCAAGTGATCATCAGGCATGCCCCACAGGGTAGCCGTGCCCGCCCGGCAGGCGCGGCGCGCGGCAATGTCAGTGGCCGCTGGCAGTCTGTTCGGCATGGAGATGAGCTACCTGCTGGGCCTGGTCGCCATGCTGGTCATTGGTGTTGCGCTGGGGTTCGTGGTTGCCCGCGCGAGGGCGGCCGCGCAAGTGGTTGGCGCCCAGGCCCAACGCGACGCTGCGCAGGCCCGGGCCACCGAGCTGGCTGCCGACCGCGATTCGCTGGCCGACCGGTTCAAGGTGCTGTCGGCCGAGGTATTGGCCGAGCACACCCGGCAGGCCGAGGCGAGCGCCGAGCAGCGCCTGGCCCACACCGAGACCCTGCTCACCCCGGTGAAAGAGGGTCTGG
>JBMNPP010000066.1:0-12316 GCA_050943675.1 Brooklawnia sp. | reverse complement strand
CCACGCTGGTGCAGGTGGTGAAGGCCTAGCCAGCCATGAGCCAGACCGAACTGGAAGCCAGCCCGGGCCACTCGTTGCTGCTGTGGGCTGCTCGCACCGAGCAGCCCGGCACGCTCCGAGTGGTCTGTGCTGATGCCGCTGAACAGGTGCTCAGCGAGCCGGGTGAGACCGTGATCGCCTGGCGCGGGTGCCTGGCCGAATTGCCGCGTGCCCTGCCTTTTGAATTGCTCGGTGAGGGTGCCGAGCGCGTCGTGCTGGTCGCCGGTGAATGCGGTGGGGGTTGGCTGGACGAATTCACCGAGTTGGCCCAGTTCGTGGGTCTCACTGATCGGGTGCGGGGAGCCGGCGAGCCAACCCCCGAGGCCAGACCTCCTCGCGAGGTACTGGACGCCGACGCCATGCCCGTGCTGCGTCGGCGCTCATTCTTCGGGTTGCGCGCAACCGCCGAGGCTGCCGACCCCGAACTGCCAGACCGCGGCGGAACCGCGCAGCACCGGTTGCGTTCGGTGATCCGTGAACTGGTCGCCGACATGGACGCCCCGGGTGAGGCACCCGAGCCGGGCTGGGGCACCGGGGCGCTGGAACTGGTCAGCCAGGGTTGTGTGGCCTGCCGGGTGTGTGTGAAGGCCTGCCCGACCGAGGCGCTGGCCCTGGAATCAGCAGGCGGCCGGGCCGGCCTCGGTTTCGACCCGAGCCTGTGCACCGGTTGCGGCACCTGTGTGTTGGTGTGCGATGCGAAGGCACTGACCAGCCCGGCCCGACAGGGCCCGCCCGCACTGCTGGCCGCACCAGTGCTGCTCGAACTGTTCGATGTGCTGACCTGCGCGCGCTGCTCAGCGGTGTTCCGGGGTGAGGGCCCCTACTGCCCGGTCTGTGCCTTCCGCATCGCCAACCCGTTCGGGTCGACAATGCCGCCGGGCGGCTACGTCCGCCAGTGAACCTCGGCGTCCCCTTACAGGTCGCGGCCGATCAGGTCCATGGCCGAGATCACATCATCCAGCGGCAACTGGCCGGGGGCTGAACCGGCATCGCCCAGCGTGGCGAATGTCGCGCACGAACCAAAGACCTGCCCGGCCAGCCGGCTGATCGACCCCAGCGGGCCCATCGACATGGTGATCAACGGCACCGGCACCTGCTCGGCGCACTGGGCGGTGGCTGCCAGCAGGGCGGCCACGTCGCCCGGGGAACGCGGCATCACGGCGATCTTCAGCACATCTGCACCGAGCGAGGCCATCGCATTGAGCCGATCAGTGATCTCGGCAGCACTGGGGGTGCCATCGAAGTCGTGGTTGCTGGCCACCACCGGCACCCTGGCCGCTCGCGCAGCCTCGACGCAGCGCTTGGCGGCCGGGTTGAGGTATTGCACATCGACCATGTCAATCGTCCCCGAGGCGCAGGCGTCAGAGATCAGGTCGCGGTATTCGTCAGAGGAGGGGTGCCAATCGCTGCCCTCGTGCTTCGTCCGCGGGGTGAACAGCAGTGGGCGCTCGCCGATGATCTCGCGGATGCGGGCGGCCATCGCCACCATCTGGTTGAGGTCGTCGCGGCGTTCGTAGCGGTCGACCCGCCACTCCACCATCTCGGCGCGGCTGGCGGCGACACGTTTGGCCGCTGCGACCAGGCCGGCCTCGTGGGCATCGGTCAGCGGGATGATCACCTTCGGACGCCCAACCCCCAGGGTGACGCCACGCACCTGCAGTACAGAACCCTTGACAGCCGCACTCATGCCGTCACGTTAGCGGTCGGGCACGCATGCTGGTGCAGATTGGTGGTTGGTGTGACATAAATAGGTGGGGTGGCTAGCTGAGCGAGAAGCACGTCTCATAGAATGAGGAATCGTCGATCCCGGACCAAGGACGGAAACCGTGACTTCTACCCAGACCTGCCCCATGCAGCGGCGTTCATTCCTGAAGTGGTCTGGCGCCGTCGCGGGGACCACTGCACTGGTCGGCAGCACCGCCACGATGCTCAACACTCCTGCGGTGACGCACGCCGCGCCTGCCGAGGGCATGAGTGATGTCGACAAGACGGTGTGGAATGTCTGCTTCGTGAACTGTGGTTCACGTTGCCCGATGCGCCTGCAGGTCAAGGATGGGGTGATCGTCCGCTGCCTGCCGGAGAATACCGGCGATGACAGCCTGGAGAACCGCCAACTGCGCGCCTGCGTGCGGGGTCGCTCGATCCGGAACCGGGTATACAGCCCTGACCGGGTCAAGACGCCGCTGATCCGTCGCGAGGGCACCGAACGCGGAGCGGGCCAGTGGGACGAGATCTCGTGGGACGACGCACTCGACCTGGTCGCCGAGAAGATCAAGTACACCATCGAAAAGTATGGCAACGAGGCGATCTACCTGCAGCACGGCTCCGGCGTACTGGGCGGGGCGATCGGTGAGGGCGGCCCCTACGGCCGGCTGTTCAACCTGCTGGGTGGTTCATTGAAGCGGTACGGCAACTACTCATACGCCCAGGTCGCCACCTGCACGAAATTCAGTTACGGGCAGTACCAGGATCCCGGTGACCCGAACGAGGTGCCCTCCAACTCGTTCGAGGACTCGGTGGCCAACTCGCAGCTCGTGGTGATGTTCGGCAACAACCCGCAAGAGACCCGCATGTCTGGCGGCGGCATCCTGTACACCTCGCAATTCCTGAAGCGCAAGGGTGTGCGCACCATCGTGATCGACCCGATGTACTCAGAGACGGCCATGGTGCTGGCCGACCAGTGGATCCCGATCAAGCCGGGCACCGATTCAGCGCTGGTGTCGGCGATCGTGCACTACCTGATCAGCAACGACCTGCACGACCAGGAATTCTGTGACAAGTACGTGCAGGGGTTCGACGAGGACCACATGCCCGAAGGCATCCCGGCGAACCAGTCCTACCGCAGCTACATCATGGGCCAGGGCCCTGACGGGATCGAGAAGACCCCGGCCTGGGCCGCACCGATCACCGGCATCCCGGAGCAGACCATCACCGCGCTGGCCCGAGAGATCGGCAATGCCAAACCCTGCGCCATCACCCAGGGCTGGGGGCCGCAGCGGCACATGAATGGCGAGAACCAGGCCCGGGCGATCTACACCCTGGCTGCGGTGACCGGCAATGTCGGCATCAATGGTGGCGGCACCGGTGGCCGCGACGGATCGTACTGGCGCAGCACCAAGATGTTCCCGGCCGGCGACAACCCCGTACAGGCCACCATCCCATTGTTCATCTGGACCGAGGCAGTGTTGCGCGGTGAGGAATTGACCGCCACCAAGGACGGCATCCGCGGTGTCGACCGGCTACCGGTCAGCATCAAGTTCCAGCTGCAATACGGCGGCAGCAAGTTCGCGGGGCAGCATTCCGACATCAACCGCACTCTCGAGATCATGCGCGATGAATCACTATGTGAATTCGTCGTGGTCGTCGAGAACCAGATGACCCCGTCAGCCGAGTACGCCGACCTGGTGCTGCCCGACACGCTGGGCCCGGAACGCTGGGATATTGGCCACAGCGAATACTGCGGTGACGTTGCCTACTACATGTTCCACGAGAAGGCCATCGAACCCGGTTTCGAGATCCGCGACTCCTACGACATCGCTGTCGAACTGGCCAAGCGGCTCGGCGTCGAACAGGAATACTCCATGGGCCGCACCCGCGAGGAATGGGCCCAGTGGCTGGCCGCGGAGAACGCCAGCAGCCATCCCGGCTTCCCCAACTGGGATGAACTGCGCGAGGTCGGCGTGCACCGCTACGCCACACCAGAGAACCACGTCGTCCCGATGCGGAAGTTCCGCGAGGACCCCGAGGCGAATCCCTTGACCACCCCGTCCGGCAAGATCGAGATCTTCTCGACCGAACTGTGGGAGATGGCCAAGACCTGGACCTTCGAGGACCAGGCGAAGGGCGACAAGATCACCGCGCTGCCGGAATACATGGACACCTTCGAAAGCGCCGAAGAGGCCAAGACGAACGAGCAGTACCCGCTGCAGTGCATCGGCCACCACTTCAAGGGCCGGGTGCACTCCACGTTCGCCAACCTGGAATGGCTCAAGGACATCCATCCCCAGCGGCTGTTCATCAACCCGATCGACGCGGAAACCCGCGGCATCGAATCCGGCGACGTGGTCGACATCTACAACGACCGTGGCCGGGTGCGGGTACCGGCATTCGTCACCCCACGCATCATCCCGGGCGTGGTCTCACTGCCGCAGGGTGCCTGGTACAAGGATGAGGACGGCGTTGATGTCGGGGGCAATATCAATACCCTGACCACACTGCACCGCACCGCCTACGCCAAGGGCAACCCGCAGCACACCAACCTGGTGCAGGTCATCAGGCACTGATAACCAGATCAGCCAACTGTAGGGGCCGGTTGCGGTGCCAGTGGGCGGCCTCCTGGGCCGCCCACTGCTCCCAATGCGGGGCGAATATCTGGCCATCGCGGCCCAGTGCCCGGGCGCGCCGGGCGGCGGCGTCCATCTGGAACCACAGGCGGCTGCTGGCCAGTGGCGCGCTCTCGCGGCTGAGCGCACCGCAACCCTCGATGATGATCGGCAGCCGCGGATCCAGTTCGACGCGGCCGGTCATTCGTCCGGCCTCCCAACTCCACTTGCCATGGCCGGGGGTCACCGGGTGCAGCACCTGCTGCCAAACCCAGGCGGACGCAGCAGCCAGGCCACCCCAGCCCGGGTAGATGTCGTCCAGGCTGACCAGTTGCACCGGACCAAGCGCCTCGGCCAGGCGGGCCTGCAGGCATTGGGCCAAAGTCGTCTTCCCGGCCCCCGAACCACCGTCCAGCAAAACGACCAGCCGACGATGCCGGGCAGCCTCAAGCACGGCACCGACCAGCAGGTCCCAGTCGGCGGGCAGGGTGATGTTCCGGCTCATCTGACCTCCGAGCCGACAGCCTAGGCGGTGGGGTCGACCGGGCGCCACGACCCGACTCGAGCCGACCGAGAAAATATCGGTCACATACCTGATCATCCATGATCCACCCCAGGAGTTTGATTCAAATAAGTGGATTAGCTAGGTGTTTTGCCCTTGTTTCGCGGGTGTGATCGAATACAATGGAGCCATGGCCCACACCCCCGGGGATCTACCCCCAGCCAGCTATGACCCACCGGACGAACCGGACTGGTCGCACCCCGCAACCAGTGCCGATGCATTCGAGGCGCTCGATCATGCCCACCAGCAACTCCAGGCCGCCGAAGTCGCTGAACTGGTGGCGATCGCCCACGCTGCAGACCTGTACCAGGTCGACATCAACCGCGTACTGGACGGCATGGAACGCCTCATCCCCGGCGGCCACCACGGCACACCCCTGGTCGGGGAATTCCTGAGCCTTGAAATCGGTGGCCTGCTCGGGATCTCTCCACGGTCAGCCGCCAATCGAATCGCCCAGGCCCTTGACCTACGGCACCGCTTCCCACACCTATGGCAAAGAGTGCTCGCCGGTGAGGCAAGGGTGTGGCAGGCCAACCTGGTCGTCGACCGCACCATACTGCTCGACATCAAGGCCGCGCAGTATGTGGACGCCCGGGTTGCAGCCACCCTCCCCCGGCACGGGATCGGGTGGGTGATGAAGCACCTGCAGTCCTGGATCGATGCAGCTGACCCGAAGGCAGCCTTTGACCGGGTCAACGCCGAGATCAAGGATCGCCGCGTGCTGGTGTCCGGGATCGAAAACGGGTCAGTCACCATGTGGGGCCAACTAAGCCCAGCCGACGGCATCCGCTTTGACCACGCCCTGACCCAGATCGCGGAGAACCTGCCAGATGATCACCGGGCAGCAGACGACAGCCTCGACGCCCGACGGGCCGCAGCAGTAGGCATCCTCGCACGCCAGGCATTCGGGCAAGGAGCACTGCCCACCCACACCCTGGTCGTCCACATCAACGCCAGCGACCCAGCCCTGAACCCGGGCAAGGTCAACAGCCCGAACACCACCGACGGCAGCGGAGAAACTCACACCACAGGCCTTGCGGATGGGCCAGCCTGCCCACCAGCAGGTATCGCGAGAGTCGAGGGCTGGGGCCACCTGCTCACCACACTGCTTCCCGATTTCCTCGCAGGGTCGAAGGTCATCGTCCGACCAGTCATCGACCCGACCACCATCACCCCGGTCAATGGCTACGAGGTGCCGGACAGGATGCGGTTTGTGATCGAGCAGCGCAACCCCGTCGATGTCTTCCCCTACGGAACGCGATCAGCCAAGGGCTGTGACATGGACCACACCATCCCCTACACACTCGGTGAACCGGACCAGACAAGGCTCGACAACCTCGGACCACTGTCCCGGTTCGCCCACCGAGCCAAAACCCACGGTGGCTGGCATCTCGAACAGCCAGCACCGGGCCACTTCAAGTGGACATCACCGGCCGGATACCAATACCTGGTCACCCCCGACGGCACCACCACCATCGGTAAACCCGAGACACATCGATAAGCACAAGCAGTCTCGACCACACAGCGAAAAGACCACGCAGGTGGGAGACGCCACGCTGCCCTCAGCACTGGGCGGTGCCGGCGTGCCCGCGAGGCCGCTTCTGGGCAATACTGGGGCCATGGACGCGTCCGTTGCCAGGTTGGAGGGCCGGGCCGAAGCCACCGCGCACCCCAGATCACGCAGTGCGGTGCAGCGATTCCTGGCGGTGTACGGGCGCCTTGGCATCACGACTGTGGCGTTGCTGCTGCAGATCTTCGTTTTCGTTGCGGTGCTGTGGCGGGGCAGCAATGCCGCCCCCTGGGTGGGCAGCGCCTCGGTCCTGGTCAGCGTCGGGGTGCTGGTGTTCATCCTCAACTCGCGCATCCAGATCGACTACAAGCTGGCCTGGACCATCCCTATCATGCTGATGCCGCTGCTGGGCGGCGCGTTCTACCTGATGTTCGGCTCACGCACCGGCACGCGCCGCCAGTTGGAGCGCTACCGGGCCGCGCAAGAGGTCGTCAGCCACGACCAGCTCAGCGCGCCGGGCCTGCTACGGGTGCACCCGGGTGAGCCGGGTGAACTGCCGGCCCTGACCGCTGAACCCGCCGGGGTGGTGGCCAACGTCGCCATCGACCCAGACGCGGCCGGCCAGATCAGGTTCTTCGAATCCAATGGGCCCTTCATGGCGTACCGGGATACCCAGACCACCTACTATTCGATCGGTGAGGACGCCTTCGAGGCGATGCTGGCCGCGCTCGAGGACGCCAAACGCTGGATCGCAATGGAGTACTTCATCGTCTCCGAGGGCACAATGTGGCGCCAGATCTTCGATGTGCTGGAACGCAAGGCCGCGCAGGGTGTGCAGGTGTGGTTCATGTATGACGACCTGGGTTCCATCTGGGAGTTGCCAGCGAAGTTCATCCGTGACCTGACCGCAGCCGGAATCCGGGTGCAGCCGGTCAACCGGTTCGGGCCGGGGTTCACCCTGCGCTCAAACAACCGCGACCACCGCAAGTTGCTGGTGGTCGACGGGCTGGTCGGTTTCACCGGTGGACTGAACATCGCCGACGAGTACATCAATGTGGTCGAGAAGTTCGGGCACTGGAAGGACACCGCAGTCCGCCTGCGTGGCCCCGGCGCGTGGGGGCTGGCGACACTCTTCTTCACCCTGTGGGACCTGATCGCGGGGGAGCGCACCAACCTGGTCGAACTGCACCCCAGCGAGGACGAGGTGGATGCCACCCCGGGAGGCCCGGGCATCGTGGTGAGCTTCGACGACACCCCGTTTGATGACATGTCGCTTGGGTGGGCCGCCTACCGCAACATGATGACCCGTGCGCACCACCGCATCGACCTGATGACCCCCTACCTGGTACCCACCAGCGAGATGGTCAGCGTGTTCACCGCACTGGCCTACTCGGGTATCCAGGTGCGCATCATCACCCCGGGCGTCCCGGACAAGTCATACGTGTACTCGGTGACCCGCTCGAACTACCAGCCGCTGGTTGAGGCCGGCGTCGAGGTCTACGAGTACACCCCCGGATTCCTGCACGCCAAACAGATGATCGTCGATGACGAGATGGCAATCATCGGGACGATCAATTTCGACTTCCGCAGCTTCTACCTGCACCAGGAGAACGCGGTGTGGATGTACCGCACCTCGGCAGTGGCCGACATGGCTGCCGACTTCGAGGCGACATTGGCCAGGTCACGCCGCATCTCGCTGGCGCAGGTGCGGGCCGTCCCGTGGTGGCGCCGCGCGATCTGGCTGGTGCTGCGCACCTTCTCACCGTTGATGTGAGGCCCGGCCCCGGCATGCGGCTCGGCCCGGTTTGCAACAATGGGCGCATGAGCATTGAGCTTGACAAGCTTTTGTCGCGGGCTGGCGGCCTGGGGCTCGGTTCCGTGGCCTGGTACGCAATGCCTGACCTGATCAGGTCGCGCGGGGTCCGCACACTGGTGAAGAGCGGTCTGCTGGCCGGGATGACTGCCTCTCTGGTCGCCACCGACGACGGCCGGCTCGGTGAGGCAACCAGCGTCCTGCTGGAGCGGCTGAGCGACCAGGTCTGGGGCACCAGGAAGGCCATGATGGCCAGTGCCCTGGCGGTGCTGGTCACAGGTGGCGTCGTTGCGGCCACCGTGGCCGGTGAGCGGGCCATCTACCGTCGTGGTGAGCGACGCCGGGCTGCCGGAGTCCGCCTCGCGCACACCAGGCAGGCCCTCGCGCTGGGACTGCTCGGGGCAGCCACCGCGGTATTCGAGGTCATGGATGACCAGGTATCAACCACCCACTGAGCACTCCTGACCTGAATTGGGACAGCGTTTGACCGTGGCCTAGGGTGGAATCGTGGACTGGAACAACTACCGCGCGGCCCTTTTCGACCTTGACGGGGTTCTCACCCCGACCACCGATATTCACATGCGTGCATGGACCCAGATGTTCAACGCATTCCTCGCTGGTCGGGGGGACGAAGAGCCCTTCACCGATGATGACTACTTCGCCTACGTGGACGGCAAACCCCGCTATGAAGGGGTGGCCAGCTTCCTGGCGAGCCGGGGCATCCAGCTGGAATACGGTGAGCCCGACGACGCCCCCACCACCGAGACAGTGGCCGGTCTGGGCAACCGCAAGAACCAGGTCTTCAACCAGGTGCTCGCCGAGGACGGCATCGCACCCTACCCGGGGTCGATGGCGCTGATCGAGGCACTGCGCACTGCCGGGGTGCCGATGGCCGTGGTGAGTTCATCGCGCAACGCCCCGGCCGTGCTGACCGCGGCCGGCCTGACCGAGTTCTTCGGCACCGTGATCGACGGCAATGCGGCCGCAGAACTCGGCCTGCCCGGCAAACCGAAGCCCGATACCTTCCTGCACGCTGCCTGGCAGTTGCAGGTGGCCCCCGAGGAATGCGTGGTCCTTGAGGACGCCCTGTCCGGCGTCGAGGCAGCCCGGGCCGGCGGCTTCGGGCTGGTCGTCGGTGTGGACCGGGGCGCTGGTGCTGATGAGCTGGCTTCGGCTGGTGCGAACCTTGTCATCGCAGACTGTGCGGAGTTGTTGCCGTGATTCGTGGCAAGGTCGACCAGAACCCCCTGGACGACCACCGGTTCCCGCCCGATGTGTGGCGGCTGGTTGAGACATACCCGTCCAGCCAGGACCTGGGCCAGACCGAGACCCTGTTCTCGGTCGCCAATGGCTATATCGGCATGCGCGGCAACCCCGATGAAGGGCGCGAGTCATACCAGTCGGGTACTTTCATCAACGGTTTCCACGAGACCTGGGATATCCGGCACGCCGAGAACGCCTACGGTTTCGCGCGGGTCGGCCAGACGATGGTCAACGCGCCAAGCTCGCTGATGATCAGGCTGTACGTGGACGATGAGCCCCTGCTGCTCAGCGTGGCCGACCTGCAGGACTATGAGCGTTCGATCGATTTCCGTGAAGGCATCCTGCGTCGCGACCTCATCTGGCGGACACCGGCCGGCAAACGGGTCAGGGTGCGCTCGACCCGCATGGTCAGCTTCACTGAACGGCACCTGGCGCTGATGACCTTCGAGGTGACCCTGCTGGAGGGCAACGCGCCAGTGGTGATCTCCTCACACATCGTCAACAAGGAAGACTTCGACGAACTCTCTGGCCAGCGCAACCTGATCAGCAGCGATGACCCCCGCCGCAACCGGATGCTTGAGCATCGGGTGCTGAAGTCCGAAATGCACTGGCACAGCCCGAACAGGATGATCCTGGGCTACCGCACGGCCAACTCGGGGATGACGCTGGCGGTCGGGGCCGACCACACCATCAGCACCGAGAACCCCTTCGAAGAACTCGACGACACCACCGCTGACCAGGGTCGCAAGGTCTACCGCATCGGTGCCCAGGAGGGCGTGCCGATCCTGGTCACCAAGGCGGTGGCCTACCACACCTCGCGGGGCGTCCCGGTACGCGAACTTTCCGACCGGGTCCGCCGCACTCTCGACCGGGTGCGGGATAACGGCTTCCTGAGCTACCACACCGAGCAGGCCAGTTGGCTGCAGGGCTTCTGGGAACGCAGCGATGTCGAGATCGGTGACAGCGCCCGGGTGCAACAGACCGTCCGGTGGTGCATTTACCAACTAGCGCAGGCCATGGCTCGCGCTGACGGCATGGGTATCCCGGCGAAGGGGCTGACCGGGGACGGCTATGAGGGCCACTACTTCTGGGACACCGAGGTCTACATGGTGCCCTTCATGACGCTGACCTCGCCGGAGCAGGCCCGCAACGCACTGCGTTTCAGGTCGACCCACCTCGACCAGGCCCGCGACCGGGCCCGCGAACTGTCGGTCAAGGGTGCACTGTTCCCCTGGCGCACCATCAACGGTGAAGAGGCCTCGGCCTACTACGCGGCCGGCACGGCGCAGTACCACATCGACGCCGACGTGGCCTACGCGGTCGGTCACTACGCGGCCATGACCGGTGACGAAGAATTCATGCACCACGACGGCATCCACGTGCTGGTCGAAACCGCCCGGATGTGGGCCGCCCTGGGGTTCTGGCGGATCAACGAGGACGCCGTCTTCGAGGTCCACGGCGTGACCGGGCCGGATGAATACACCACCGTGGTGAACAACAACACCTACACCAACGTGATGGCCCGCTGGAACCTCCGGTTGGCTGTGCACCATGTGCGCAGGCTGGCCGAAGAGAATCCGGCTGCCCACCTGCGGCTCATGCACATCCTGCAGGTCAGCGAGGAAGAGGTCGCCGAGTGGGAGCGCTGCGCCGACGGCATGGTGATCCCCTTCGATGAGCGGTTGGGCATCCACCCGCAGGACGACCTGTTCATCGGCAAGGAACTGTGGGACCTGGAGAACACCCCGGCCGACAGCTATCCGCTGCTGCTGCACTACCACCCGCTGGTTATCTACCGCTTCCAGGTACTGAAGCAGGCTGACGTGGTGCTGGCACTGTTCTTGCGGTCCAATGAGTTCACGCACAAGGAGAAGCGCGCGAATTTCGAGTACTACGACCCGATCACCACCGGCGACTCGTCGCTGTCAGCGGTCATGCAGGCCATCATTGCTGCCGAGGTGGGGCACCAGGAGATGGCTCTGGAGTACTTCTATTCCGGGCTCTTCGTCGATATCGGGGATACCCACGGCAACACCTGCGATGGGGTGCATGTCGCCTCGGCAGCCGGTACCTGGCGGGCCCTGGTCAGCGGATTCGGCGGGCTACGCGACGATGAGGAAGTGCTCAACTTTGACCCGCGGCTACCCAGGTCATGGAGTCGGCTGAATTTTTCCTTGACCTACCGGGGCAGCCGCTTCAAGGTGTACCTGACTCGCAAGGCGATCACCTTCGAGTTGGTTTCCGGTGAGCCATTCAAGCTGCGGGTTCGTGGGGTTGGGTACGACATCGGTGCTGAACCGGTCGAGGTGGCGCTGACCCACCAGGGGCTCTACCTGCCGCCGCTTGCCAGCACCCACCCGGTCATCGGTGGGCGCCGCTCCGACGGCACACTGATTACTGCGGACGTGCCGGAGGTCGCCGAGGTCGAACCTCGCACCGAGCAACTACCCGTGGTCTGATGATCCTCAACCGGGCGTCAGTTGGGTGACGAAGCGGGCTGATTGCTGACCGATGGTGGCTGTGGCGACATAAGTCCCTGCACCAAGCTGGGTGTCCACCAGTTCGCAGCCACTGGAACGGCGTAGCGGCCAACCGATACCGATCTGCGCAGGCTCGCCCGAGGTCAATGTCAGCGACTCAGTGGGTTGCCCGTCCGGACAATCGCTGGAAGCCCAGATACGGTCGGAACCCGACACCACGATCAGGGTGACCGGTTGGTCGGCCAGGTCGAGGACGCAGATGGCCTGGCTGGTGGCCAGTGTGATGACGAAGTCGGCGCTGGCGGCATCAACCCCCACCGGGTTGGG
>JBMNPP010000065.1:0-12337 GCA_050943675.1 Brooklawnia sp. | reverse complement strand
AGCGCGGTAATCACTGAAGAGGTGCTGGCCCGTACCTATGCAGGCCGGCAAACCCCCTACGGATGGCTTGCCCGGGCGGTCTCGTCGCGGGCGCACCGGGTGCTCGATGTCGGGTGCGGCACCGGGCCCATGTCACGCGAACTGGCGGCGTCCGGGCGCATGGTGGTTGGCCTGGATATCTGGCGGCCAGCCTTGCTGAAGGCAGCCACCATGTCGCCGGGGCCGTGGGTGCAGGCCGATGCGACCCGGCTGCCGTTCGCTGATGAGTCGCTGGACGCGGTCACCACCGCGATGGGGATGGCGGTGATCAGCCCGGTGCCAGAATTCCTGGCCGAGGTGGCCCGGGTGCTGAAACCGGGTGGGGTGTTCGCCTCGATTACGATCACCGCCCGCCCGCTGCGGCGGACCGATTTGGCTGTCCTGGCACGGCTGACGCAACTCCTGCGAGCTTCGCCCCGGTTGCCCAGTTCACTGGAACTGATCGCAACCCGCATGCTGGACGCCGCCGGGCTGACCCGCGCCGAGGACCGGCGCGAGCGTTATGCATACCAGGTGCTCGGCCCGGCCGAGGCGCAGCGCGTGATTGAAACCTATTACCCCGCCAGCGTCGACCCCGAGCGGCTGCCGGCGGCGATCGACTACCTGACCGGACGAAACACCGGGCGTCCAGTGACCGTGCCGATTCCGATCAGGCGGATCGTGGCAATCAAGTGAGGGCATAGGGAAAGCGGCTGCTGCGCGAGGGCCGAAGCCGTCTACCCACCCCCAGGAGACAAATCATCGCACGAACAGCCGCTTTCAAATCTCTACAATAGGGCCTTTTTGGGCGAAAGCAAGGCGAACGGGGCAAGTCTTGGTACAAATGTGTATCTGCGGGCCCGGTTGGCCACAATCGCCGGTCGCAACTACGCTTGCAGAGTCAGTTGGCCCCGTAGCTCAGGGGATAGAGCAGCGGTTTCCTAAACCGCGTGTCGCAGGTTCGATTCCTGCCGGGGTCGCCAGCTTGTCAGCAGGGCAACGCCTAGAGTGGCGGGCATGACCAACGACGGCTTGGCTGCAGCGCAGCAGAAGATGACCGCCGGCGGTGTCGGTGCCGCCGCCATTGACGCGTTCACGCACTACTACCGGCAGCTGGAGGCTGGGCAGACCGGGATCATCACTGAGGAATCGATTGAGCCGCTGCCCACGGTGGCCCGCTATGCCGATCTCGACATCGACCCCGGCCAGGCTGCCGAGGCGTTGGGCAAGACCGTCTACATCAAGCTCAATGGTGGGCTGGGCACCTCAATGGGCCTGGCCGGGCCAAAGGCCCTGCTTCCGGTTCGCGATGGGCACACCTTCCTTGACCTGGTGGTTGCCCAGGTGCTGGCTGCTCGGGCCCGCCATGGCGTTCGGTTGCCGCTGCTGCTGATGCACTCCTTCGCCACCCGGGACGCCTCGCTGGCGGCCCTGGCGAAGTACCCGGAACTGCCCGTCGACGACCTGCCGCTGGACTTCCTGCAGAGCCGCGAACCCAAGCTGCTGGCTGACACGCTGGCCCCGGTTGAGTGGCCAGATGATCCTGAACTCGAGTGGTGCCCGCCCGGTCATGGCGACATCTACCCCTCGATGGTTGATTCGGGGGTGCTGGACAAGTTCATCGCCGCAGGGTTCCGTTACGCGGCGGTCAGCAATTCCGACAACCTGGGGGCTGCCCCCGACCCGCTGCTGGCCGGCTGGTTCGCCAGCACTGGCGCACCGTTCGCGATGGAGGTCTGCCGTCGCACGGTGAATGACCGCAAGGGCGGGCACCTGGCCATCCGCCGTGACGATGGGCACATCGTGTTGCGTGAGTCAGCACAAACTGCTGATCAGGATATGACCCACTTCACCGACGAGAAGCGCCACCCATGGTTCAACACCAACAATCTGTGGCTCGACCTGGGTGCGGTGCGGGCGGCCATCGCCGAGCGCGGGGGAGTGCTTGGCCTGCCACTGATCCGCAACCTGAAGAACGTGGATCCCCGTGATGCCGGCAGCCCTGAGGTGATCCAGATCGAAACCGCGATGGGGGCGGCGATCGAGGTTTTCGAGACTGCGCAGGCCATCGAGGTTGAGCGTGAGCGGTTTGTCCCGGTGAAGAAGACCAACGAACTGCTGCTGTTGCGTTCGGACTGCTACGGCATCGACGCCGAGGCCGGCGTGCTGGCCCAGCAGGTCACCGACCTGCCCGAGGTCGACCTGGACGCAAAGTTCTACGCGAAGGTCGATGATTTCGAGCAGCGCGTTCCGCAGGCGCCCAGCATGGTTGATGCCCGCTCCCTGCGGGTGCGTGGCGATGTCAGCTTCGGTGCCGGTGTGAAGGTCACCGGGGATGTCGAGATCAACACCGATGAGCCGCAGGTGATCGCTGATGGCACCGAGCTTGGCGCCTGAGCCGGGATCAATGGGCGGGCTGGTGGCCCGCTGCCTGACCGGTGAGGACGCCCTGGCCGGCAGCCCCGCCGCGCGGTCTGCTGATCCGGTCGCTATCGCTGCCGGGCTGCAGGCGGCCGGCTGGCCGGCCGAGCGCCTGCTAACCGTCCGGGACGCCCGGCAGGCTGCCGGCCTTGGTTGGCCCCAGTTGTTGCCTGCTGAAGAGCGTGGTGGCATCGGTGCCGCCCAGCTCTACGCGGCCTGCCGGGCGGTCCTGGTGCTGCTGGAGATCGGGCCGGAATCCAGGCTGCGTGATCGTGCGCAGGAGCTGAGCCCGCACGACCGGGCGCTGATGGCTGATCGCCCGCCGCACCACGGTACGGTTGGCTGATTCGATCGCGGGAGGTGCCGATGGGCCGCTGGTTTGCCTGCCTGTCCGCGTTGGCGTTGCTGGTGCAACTGGTGGGCTGCGGCGGGCCGGTTACCGGGCTTGAGCGGCAGGTCGACCAGGTGGTGACCGCTGCAGGCCATGAACTGATCACGCGGATGACGATAAGCAACGACCCGGCCGAACTGCAGGTTGTCATGCGGGCTCCCGGGGGTGAGGTTGCCCATGGCCCCAACGGACCGGTGGGCACCACCCCGAGCCAGATGCCGGTCGGTGCCACCCGCCCCGACGCGATCGACTACGAAGGTCTTGAGCAGTTGCTTGCCGAGACCAGTCAGGAGTGCGATGCGGCCTGGCTGGAGTTTTACGTGACACCAAGTGGTGCCATGGTCACCCAGGGCAGGTGCGGCCAGGACTACCGCGCTGCCGGGCTCGACCTGCTCAGCGAGGCAGGCATCGCCCAACTGCTGGCCGAGGCCGAGGTGATGTTGCCGAACCGCGCCAGCTACATGCTCTCGCTGCCGGGTCCGGCCTCACCGCGGGGTGCCGTTGCCCGGGTGGAAGGCAGGCTGTGGGCGCTGGCCGATGGCACCCCATGCCAGACAGTGCTGTGGCGCAATGCTGTACCGGACGCGGGAAACCCGCCGTGGACGCTGGATTGCCAGGGTCGCGGAATGCAGTCGGTCAATGGTGAATCCCAGGAACTGTTCGCGCCGGGAACGGTGGATGCCGCGCGGGTGCAGTCGGGGTTGGAGCAGGCCCGGCAGGCATCGGGTTATGCCGAATCCGAGGTCGAGTTCTACCTGTACCACCAGCTATTCGTCCACGGGGAGCAGATCGTGGTGCTCGGTGTGGACGGCGGGCAGTTCAGCTACAACCTGGACTGATGCCATCCTGCGGGCATCAACCGAGCACGATGGCCATCCGCATATTGGTGGAGGCCACCGCCAGTGCTGCCGCGGTCTCTTCATCTGCGGCAACCACCACCAGACCCCCGGACTCGGAACTGCCCAGGCCGCTCGAACTGTCAGCCGAAGGCAGGGCCGCAACCCGGACGTTGCTCGCCAATTCGATCACCGAGCCGTCAGAGGCTGACCCGACCACACTGATCACGTCACCGACCCGCAGCAACTGCACGGTTGAGGCGTCCGGGACCCGGAAGGGCACCAGCCGCTCACCGGTGGCAGCGCCGAGGTCGCGTCCGTTGAGGATGGATGCGGTGGTCAGCACGCTGCCCGTACTGAGTGCTCCGGTCAGGGTGCGCCCGACCGATTCGGCGGTATCGCCCAGTGCGCCATCGGGCAGCAGTTCGTTGGGGAAGGGGACCAGTTCGACGTCGGTGTCAGTCAATTGGCTGCCGGCCGGCAAATCACGGGTGGCAACCAGCACCATGGTTGATTCGGGCTCTTGGGGCGTCAGGACGCTCAGTGTCGCAAAAAGGCACACCACGGCTGCAACGATCCCCAGGCTCCGTCGGTGCCAACGGGCTGCCCGGAGTAGGCGGGAGAGGGCTTCGGACAGGTTCACGCCCGGACCATCGGCGGGCTGGCCACCCGAAGTTCAGTTATCCACAGGCCAGTTCTGTCTCTCAGGCGGCTTCGGTTGAGCCCGATTCGGTCTTGGCCGGGGTCGGCTCTGTCTTGGCTGCCGGTGCGGACGAGGCCGAGGACGACTTGCGTGAATCGGTGGCGTAGAACCCGGAACCCTTGAAGACGATGCCGACGGGGCTGAACACCTTGCGCAGCGGGCCATCGCACTCGGGGCAAATGGTCAACGGGTCATCGGTGAACTTCTGGAAGGCCTCCAGTTCGTTGGTACAGGCCTTGCAGCGGTACTGATAGGTAGGCATCGTCCTGCTTTCGGAAAGAATCTTCGTTGGGCAGTCGGTAGCACTCGACGGCTCCGAGTGCCAATAGTAGCGGTCTTCTGCGTGGCTACCGAATCGCGTGGATCGTGCGGGTGGGTGTGACGATCCAGTCGACCGGCTGGTCGTGCGGCTGCTGGGGGCAGGGCCGCACTTCGTCATCGTTGAGCAGCACGACCACCGGGACCCCGGGCCGCCGGTGGGGCAGCGCACGGTCGTACCACCCGCCACCAGTGCCGATGCGACCACCCTCGGGGGATGCCGCGAGTGCCGGGGCGATCACCAGCCCGGCCATCGCCAGTGCTGCCGGGCCCAGGGCTGGACCTGCCGGGTGCATGATCTGGTGCGGGCCACTCACCAGGTCGTCGGTTCCGGTGAACCAGGCCCAATCCGGTTCGCGTCCCATCTTCGGCGCCAGCACCCGTGCCCGGGACGCAAGGCTGCTCAGCAGCCCCCAGGTGTCCGGTTCGTCATCGCGCGACAGGTAGCAGGCCACCACATCTTCGGTGCCCAGCAGTTCGTCCAGCAGGCGGGTGGCCCGCCGGGTACGGGCTGCATCATCGGCTCGACGGAGCTGCGCTGATCTGGATCGCCGCGCTGCGGTGACGTCGGCGCGGATCTGTCGGGGCATTCACCTATCGTAGGGGCCATGCGTCTGTTCAAACGCCGTGCCGCCGCCCCTGTCGAGGTCGAAGAGGTTGTAGCGGACGAGCTCGCCCCGACCCTGCCGCCGCCCCCCGACACTGACGCCAGTGGACGCCGGTCGGTTGCTGACCAGCAGGATTACCTGCTGTCGATGGTCTCGCCACTGCCGGCCTTCGGGATGTACCTGCTGGATGCCTGGGGCACCGCGGTCTGTGAGGATATCGTCGCCGACACCGACCTGCCCGAGGACAGCCTGGTCGCTGTCTCGGGTTACGCGGTCTCGGCCGGGGACATCGGCCAGTTGCAGCCGGGCACCACGACCACGCTGCGGCTTCGTGACGACGACAAGGTCACCAAGCATGGGGCGACTGTCGAGGTGCGGGCAGGTCAGCGGCTGCCTGATGGGGCTGACGCTGTCATCCCGGCCGATCAGGTGAAGCTCCACGGCACGGTCGTGACTGTCGGCAGGTCTGTTGCCGCCGGTGACTATGTGCGCTGGGCCGGGTCAGAGGTGCGTACCGGTGTGCCGCTGATGCGTTCCGGTGAGCGGCTGGACGCCCGCCGCAGCGCGTTGCTGGCCATGGCCGGCATCGACCGGGTGCTGGCCCGGCCCCGGCCCCGGGTCGTGGTGCTGAGTGTGGCAGATGCCGATTCCGAGCCGGCCGATGTCGATTCGCACCTGCTGGCGGCCGCCGCGAAGGCTGATGGCGCGCAGGTGTGGCGGGTTGGGGTCAGCATGGGCACCGACCGTGAGTTGGTCAACATCATCAGTGACCAGCTGATCCGGGCCGACCTGGTGATCGCCTCGGGACCGCTGGAGGACGAGGCGCAACTGCCGCGGGTGGTTGCCGAACTCGGGCTCAGCGATCTTGCGGATGTCGCGATCGAGCCTGGTGGACGGGTCGGGTTCGCCCTGGTCGGCGAAGACCAGATCCCGCTGGTGATGGTGCCCGACGATGCCGTGGCGTCCTATGTCGACTACCAGGTGTTCGTGCGGCCCCTGATCCGCAAACTGATGGGCGCACCGGTGGTCAACCGCAGCAAGGTCAGCTGCCTGGCTGGCGGTGACCTGGTGGGCGCCCGCGATGAAGTGCAGGTGCGCTTCGGTGCCGTCCGTGAAGAGCAGGGCGAGAATGTCGTGGTGCCGCTCGGGCGTCCCGACAATCCGCGCCTGGCCGACCTGGTTGGTGCTGACGCGATGATCGTCCTTGAGGCCGATTCGGCAGCGATCCAGCTGGGTGAGCGGGTGGGCTGCTGGCTGCTGGAAGACTGAGGTGGACGCATCCCCCGATTTCCCGGTCCGGCACCGGTGGCCAGTCTCGGTGCGGGCCGGTGAGGTGGTCCTGCGTCCGCTGACGGCCCGCGACGAACTCGGCTGGGAGACCCTGCGAGTGGCCAACCAGCGCTGGACGGCACGCTGGGACGCCACCTTGCCGCCCGAAGCCGACGAGCATGCCTTATCGGTGGGCAAGTGGCTCAAGCGGATGCACAAACTGGGCCGACAGGGCAGTGCACTGCCGTGGGCGCTCGCGATTGATCCCGGATGGCCCCACGCGCCACGGCCGGCCGAACACTGCCAGCTGATCGGGCAGGTCAGTGTGGCGAACATCATCCATGGTTCGGCGCGCTCAGCCGCGATCGGTTACTGGATTGATGAGGGTCACGCTGGCCGCGGCCTGATGCCACGCGCAGTCGCGCTGGCCGCCGACTACTGCTGGCAGGTGCTCAGGTTGCACCGCATCGAGATCGCGATCCGGCCCGAGAACATCGCCAGCCTGCGGGTGGTCGAAAAACTGGGTTTCCGTGAGGAAGGCCTGCGCCCGAGGTTCCTGCACATCGCCGGTGATTGGCGTGACCACCGGGTCTTCGCACTCAACCGGGAAGAAGTGCCGCCCGGGGGTCTGCTCGGCAGAATCACTGCGGTGTAATTCGGGCGGCGCGCCTGTCTCGATTCCCTGAACCAACCTCCTAGGTTTGAACTCGTGCTGGCAGGGGTCATTTTCGGGGCGGTGGCGGTCTCTTGGATCGTCATCCTGGTTCCCTATTTTTTGTCCAGGCGCGAACACGAGGGCTTGATCGACGAGGAAGCCATTGACGAGTTCGCGAACTCGATGCGCCTGGTGAGCCGCAACGGCGGCGAGGTGAACACTGCCTACCTGACAGATTCCGGCGCTGAGGTATCCACCCCGCTGACCCGCAGCGCAGCCCACGCCAGGATGGTCCGGGCGTCCCGGACCGCAGTCCGGCGCCGCCGCAATGGCCTGATCGCACACCTGCTGCTGGTGATCGCGGGCATCGTGGCCCCGTTCTTCACCCCGATCTCGCACTGGTGGACCGCACTGCCCGTCGGCCTGCTGATCGGATGGCTGGTTATCAGCCGCGTCAGTACCGTGACCTTGCAGCGCATGCTGAGCAGCTACCGCGCTGAGGTCCGCAGCGGCGACGAGGAACCAACCGTGGTCATCCAGGCCCCCAACCAGGACGAGACCACTGTGCTGGCCACAGAGACCGAGCGTTCGATCGAGATCACCGGCCCCATCGGCGAGACCCTCGGCTCGCTTTGGGACCCGATCCCCGTAACGCCGACAAACTATGTTTCGCGTCCGCTGCTGCCCCGCTCGGTGCGCACCATCGACCTTGCCGCACCAGTGGCATCCACCGAACTGCGCCTGCCAGTCACCGCCGAGCCCTTCGGCGCCGACGATGGGCCGATCCAGGACGAGCTACCCCGAGCAGTTGGTGAGTAATTGGGGCAGTGCCGCGGTCTCGTGTACCATTCTGGGGTACCGCGAAAGCGGAACCTGGGGCTATGGCGCAGTTGGTAGCGCGTCTCGTTCGCAATGAGAAGGTCAGGGGTTCGAATCCCCTTAGCTCCACCACCTGGTCAGACCAGTCTGGTCGCGTATCCCGGCTTGTGAACAACTTCTTTGTCCGGTTCCTGTCATCCACTTGTAGTGGCGTGAAGTGGGGCCTAGTGGTGGGCGCGGGTTTTACAGACCCGCTGCAACACCAGTTGCTGACAGCCTGTAGGTGGTAGCATGTGTTGACACAGAAGCCGTAGACCTCGCCAGATCTTGAGACACTAGATCGACGGGCGGGAACGTCGCGGCTTCTGTTTATTGCAAACGGACGAGAGTCCCGTTCCAGTACCCCCAGATCTCCGGTTCGCCTGCTTGAGGCGTGAACGTCTGCAATCCGCGCAGCACACGCGACTTGGGATGCCGGCTTCCGAAGTCGATCATGAAGACTGCCTTATTACGCTTCAGCCCGGCCTTCACGTAGTCCTTGATCGTTTGCAGGTTGATCGTCCGTTTCAACTCAACGCGTTTGCCCAGCGCCCATTCGAAGTCGCTTTCCGGCAGCAGCCTGCCGTCCGCCGAGCGCTCTTGACCCTGAGGTAGCCACCGGACGATGGAATGCCCATCGGCCAAGAACGGCCCGAGCAGGTAATCGCGAGAATTGGGCTTCACGGGTTCGAATGGCATAGGTGAAAGTTGGGGCCAGGAACAAGCAGGCTCACGCGCACTTCTCAAGGGTGGCGAATGGGGATACGCTTGATTCGAAGTGGAGCTATCGACCGGGATCGGGACTTGTTCACGTAACGGCACGGGCTCCACTTCTTGCGCGTCTGGATGACCCATGTGTATTGGCCATTCCCGAACACTCACAACCCGCTTCCCGAACACTCACAACCCGCTTCCCGTACGCTCTCAGGGGCTTCGGGCGGTTCGAATCGTGCAAGAGTGCTTGCCAAGTGTATGTTGCTAGCTATCGATCCGCCACCCCGGAGGCTGAGATGGTCTTGCTCGGAAGTTCTCATGCACCACGGTGAGGCTCTTGACGTCGTGATCGGCCGCAGGTTCGATTGCTCACGGTGTCAGCCGCCAGACGCTTTCCTGCGGCATTCATGATCAGTCAATTCACCGTTCACCTGTAGTCAACCCGTCATTGTTACGGTCGCTCCTGGCCGGACAAGGTCTTTAGTCGATGGGCCGTCCCGGACGCATGGTGTTTCGCTGGGGGCAGCTTCACCGCTGGAAAACCGATATGGCAAGGAGTAGCAAGTGCGCAACGTCCCGGAGGATCAGCGTGTCATCTCTGCTTCGGGGCTGGTGAAGTCGTTCGGAAGTGTGCAGGCGGTGCGGGGCATTGACCTGAGCGTCCGACGAGGTGAACTCTACGCATTCCTTGGTCCGAACGGCGCCGGCAAATCGACCACGATCAACATGCTGTGCACGCTGCTTCGCCCGGACGAGGGCAGCCTTGCTGTCGACGGGTTCGACGTGGTTGCCAATCCGGATGCGGTGAAGGAGCGCATCGGTATCGTCTTTCAGGAATCGCTGCTCGACAAGATCCTTACAGTGCGGGAGAATCTGCGGGTTCGGGGCTCCTTCTACCTCAAGGGGCGTGCGCTCAATCAAGCTGTTGAACGGGCGGCAGCGGCCGCAGATGTCGTCGACTTCATGGATCGTCCCTATGGCAGGCTTTCTGGTGGGCAGCGTCGTCGCGCTGATATTGCCCGCGCGCTGCTGAACACGCCGCAGGTGTTGTTCATGGATGAACCCACTACTGGACTGGATCCGCAGACGCGTCGGCATGTGTGGGCCACCATCAAGGCCCTGCAGGCAGAGCACGGGATGACCATCTTCCTGACCACGCACTACATGGAGGAAGCGGCCGGGTCTGACTACGCCGTCATCGTGGACGACGGGCTGGTGGCCGCCGAGGGTACCCCTGCCCAACTCAAGGACAGGTACTCCGCCGAACTGCTGCGCATAGTGCCCCGGGACCCTCACGCCTTCGCGCAGGTCATCGAGCAGTTGCCTGACCATGTGCTCGCCAAGGTCGTCCGAGACAACGGCTACTTCAACTTCGAGCTGCCCCGGACCGTCGACGCCATTCCCTTGCTAAGGCAGTTCGAACCGCATGTGGAGAGTTTTGAGGTGCTGCACGGAACCATGGATGACGTGTTCATCAACATCACCGGGAAGGAGCTCCGGTCCTGATGCTGGCGCTCACGAATCGTAACTAGAAGCTGTTCTATCGCGACGGCGGCACCGTCTTCTTCTCACTACTGGGTCCGATCATCATCGTGCTGCTCTACGTCTTCTTCCTGAAGGGGACTGTCGCAGAGGGTCTGGCTGTCGCTGAGGACTCGACGGACTTTCTCATCGACAGCTGGATCGTGGCCGGGATTCGGGCTGGCTGTTATCGTCCTTGCGCTGAAGCGCAGCAGCCGCTAAAACTCGGAACTGGGCCGGGCAAGCCCGGTTGCACTCGGGTTTGGTCTGGTTTTCGCGACGATACACAATGGCTGCCGTGAGACGACATGTAACTGCGGCGGCCGCAGCGCTTCTCTTTGCGCTGGTCGGCTGCTCCACTGCCGCCCCTCAGACCGAGCAGGCTCCGGCCAGCTCATCAATCAGCACTACAGAGCAAGCCGAATTCCTGGCCGTTCACGAACTGGACGGCATGGACGGCGCACAGATAATCGATCACCTCGACCGTATGCCCGTGGCTGATCGCTCCACCGAATTGATGGCGTCCGTGCGGGCCGATCAGCTCGTCCTCAGCGACGCCGATGCCGAGTTCGCCATGCCTCTGGACGACGCCGGCTTCTACTTGTCTGTGGCTCCCTACGTCGATCAGACCCACGACTGCTTCTACCACTCACTGACCACCTGCCTTGGCGAACTGACCAACCAGGAGATCAGCGTCCGGATCATCGACGATGGCACCGGGGAAGTGCTGGTTGATGAGCAGGTGACCACGTTCGACAACGGCTTCGCCGGTTTCTGGTTGCCCAGGAACGTTGAGGGGACCATCGAGGTCACCTACGACGGGCTCACTGGCACGCAGTCCTTCTCCAGCGGGGACGAAGGCGCGACCTGCCTGACGACCTTGCAACTCGCGGCAGCCTGAACTGACCGGGGGCTGGTTGCGCCGCTCGGTTGAGGTGGCTACTGCTGGGTTATGGCCGCTTCTTGGGTTTGCCGATTGCGGTGCTGCCGTCGGGGGTGACCAGGTATTGGTATCCGGCTGGTGATGTCCAGGCGTAGTGGCCTGGTGCTGGTTGTTCGAGGTGCCAGCCACCGTGGGTTTTGGCTCGGTGGGTGAATCGGGACAGTGGTCCGAGGTTGTCGAGCCGGGTTTGGTCTGGTTCGCCGGGTGTGTAGGGGATGGTGTGGTCCATGTCGCAGTCCTTGGCTGCGCGTGTTCCGTAGGGGAAGACGTCGATGGGGTTGCGTTGTTCGATGACGAATCGCATCCTGTTCGGGACCTCGTAGCCGTTGAGCGGGGTGATGGTGGTTGGGTCGATGACTGGTCGGACGATGACCTTTGACCCTGCGAGGAAGTCGGGGAGTTGTGTGGTGAGCAGGTGGCCCCAGCCCTCGACCTGGGCGATGCCTGCTGGTGGGCACGCTGGCCCATCGGTCAGGCTCGCGGCCGGGGCTTCGGTCAAGCCCGGGTGCAGGATGGGATCGTTTGCGTTGATGTGCACGACCAGGGTGTGGGTCGGCAGGGTTTCTTGCCCGAATGCCTGGCGTGCGAGGATGCCTACTGCTGCGGCCCGGCGGGCGTCCAGGCTTTCGTCTGCGGCCCGGTGATCCTCCGGCAGGTTTTCGGCGATTTGGGTGAGTGCGTGGTCGAAACGGATCCCGTCGGCTGGGCTGAGTTGACCCCACATGGTTACTGAACCGTTTTCGATCCCGGACACCAGCACGCGGCGATCCTTGATCTTGGTGTTGGCCCGGTCGAAGGCGGCTTTGGGGTCGGCTGCGTCGATCCAGGATTGCAGGTGTTTCATGACCCAGCCGATGCCGTGCCTGGGGAGGGTGGCTGCGACCCGGGCGTCTACATACTGGGCGGCTTTGATGCCGAGGAGGGTGGTGCGGTCGGTGACGAGGTTGGCCTGCCAGACCCTTGCCTCACCGGCGAGGATTCTTTGCCATAGGTGTGGGAACCTGTGTCGCAGGTCGAGGGCTTGGGCGATTCGGTTGGCTGCTGAGCGTGGTGAGATGCCGAGTAGTCCGCCGATTTCGAGG
>JBMNPP010000064.1:0-12563 GCA_050943675.1 Brooklawnia sp. | reverse complement strand
GACCACGTGGGCCCGCAGGCCACGGTCCTGTTCGGGGTGGTGGTGGTCGGGTTGGCGTTGATCATCATCACTGGGGTGATCATGCACACCGACCGGCTGCGGCTGCGCTTCGATTGGCGGGTTCGCGGCTGGCTGCGCCTGGAGCGTCCCGCCCTCACCGAGGACATCGCCGGTCAGGTCTTCAAGTAGACGGGGGGCGAATCAGCACGGCTCATGTGGTCGGTATCTGGTCGACGCGATGGCCCGGCCCAAGTAGGCTTCGACAAATAACCCGAGTGGAAGGTCACCATGGCCGAGCATGCCGATGATGAGCTCTACAAGTGCACGGTGCTCGACGCGAGCGGTTCGCGCATCGGTGGGGTCAGCCAGGTCTACCTGGATGACGCGACCGGCGAGCCGACCTTCGTCGCGGCCCGAGTGGGCCTGTTCGGCACCAAGGAAGTGCTGGTGCCCCTGGTTGGGGCCTTCGTCTCGGATGGACTGATGCAGGTGCCGTTCCTGGCCGATCAGGTCAAGCAGGGCCCGGCCCCCAGTGCCGATCGCCGGCTCACTGCCGACCACGAGGCCCAGGTGCTCGACTACTACGGTCTGCCCTACACACTGCCCCTGGCTGAACCTGACCCGCCCCGGCCCCCTGCAGAACCCGACGCCCCTACCCAAGACACCCAACCGGACCGACAGTCGTAAAATTCTGAGCGAGCGGGATGCCTTGCATCCCTGCCCGCCCACGGAAAGGAAACCAGATATGGCCGAGAAGAACTACGACGAGCTTTTCACCTCTGACGTCGTTGATGTCGATGGCAAGAAGATCGGCGCCATTGGTCAGGTCTACCTCGATGACCTGACCGGTCAGCCCAGTTGGGTGACCGTGAAGACCGGCTGGTTCGGCCTGAAGGAGACCTTCGTACCGCTTGAGCAGGCCGTGGTCGCCGATGGCACGATCACTGTGCCCTACACCGAGGAGAAGGTGAAGGACGCACCGCGGGTCGACCCGGACAAGCACCTGGACGCCGACGAAGAGGCCCAGCTGTACGCCTACTACGGCATCGCCACCGTCCTGGATGATGACGAGGTAGCGGCTGACGAGGTCGAGGTCGTCCCGGAGGCCATTGGGGCCGAGGACACCCTCACCGCACGCGCCCGGGCGGAGGATGCGGCAGGACCGGTGGCCGATGAGACGGCTGGGGTGGGCGCCGCCCCCGAACCCCCGGCACTGCCGGAGGACGTGGTGGCCGCCATCGAGACTGCCGGGCTGCCCGAGCAGTCGGCCCCGGATGGGCTGTCAGCCGATCTGTCGGCCACCGAGCCGCCGGAACTGCCCGCCGACGTCGCCGAGGCAGTCGGTGAGACCACCGGGCCAGACCACGACCGGACCGCCACTCCTGAAGGCGCCCCCGTCGAGGTGGTCGACCTGTATGACCAGGTCAGGGAGCCCAACCAGCAGTAACAGCGGGTCGGTGCGGGCGGTTCAGGTCCAGTCGACCAGGCCGTCCACGTCGAGTTGGCCCTCGGGCCAGACCGCCCGCATGATTCCTGCTGCAGCCAGGGCCTTGCGGCAACCCGGGCACGGTTCATCAGTGATGTATGCAGTCGAGCCCTTGGTGTCTCGGGTGGCGAACAGCAGGGCGTTGACCTCGGCATGGATCGCGATACAGAACCCGGGCGTCCCGGGACGGTCATAGTCACCCAGACCGGGCACCTGGTCGTAGCTGAGCATGCCGCGTGGGCAGGCACCCTCCAGGCAGTCCGGGCGGCCCGGCGCTGCCCCGTTGTATCCGGTCGCGATGATGCGACGGTCGTTGCTGACCAGCACCGCCCCAACCCTGCGTCGGGTGCACTTCGCACGGGCCGACACCGCAGCCGCGATGCCCAGGAAGTAGTCGTCCCAGCCCGGGACGGTGATTACGGGTTCTGCCATGTCAGTAGTCTTCCTCATCTGCGTACGAGCGGGGGTCCTCGATCGGCTCCAGGTGCGCCGAGACCCGCACATCCGGCACCACCGCCACCAGGGCATCGATGATGTCCTCGGCCAGGTCATGTCCGCGTCGCACGCTCCAACTGCCAGGCACCAGCACATGGAATTCCATGAACTGCCGGTTGCCGCCGCGCCTGGTGCGGATCGCGTGGAACTCGATCATCCCGGGCTGCCGGAAACCGTCGAGCACCGAGTTGAGTTCGGCATTTGTTTCCTCGGGTAGCGACAGGTCCATCAGGCCGTTGACCGATTCGCGGATCAGCCCGAAACCTGTCCACAGGATGTTGGCGCCCGCGATCAGGGCGACGATCGGGTCGAGCTGAGGCTGGTTGGTGATGGCGACCAGCCCGACCCCGATCAGGACCGCGGCCGAGGTGATCACATCAGTGGTCAGGTGCTTGCCGTCCGCGATGAGGGTGGCCGAGTTGTGCTTGTGGCCCTGCTTGCGCAGCACATATGCCACAGCGCCGTTGATGATCGCCGCCAGCGTCGAGATAGCCAGACCGATGCCGAGTTGCTCGGGCAGGACGGGGTTGATGAGACGTTCCACCGAGGCAGCGATGATGAAGGCTGCCGCGACGAAGATCATTATCCCCTCGATCGCTGCCGCGAAGTATTCAGCCTTGCTGTGGCCGAAGGGGTGGTTCTCGTCCGGGGGTTTCATCGCGACCTTCAGCGCGATCAGGGCCACGATGCCGGCCACCAGGTTGACCAGCGATTCGGCAGCGTCCGAGAGCAGGCCGACCGAACCGGTCAGGTAGGCAGCACCGCCCTTGAGCCCGATCGTGACGATCGCCGCCGCGATCGACAGCCACGCGAACCCGGTCAGGTCGACCGGTGGTGCATAGCGCGGTTCGTCGTGGCTGGCGGGGCTGTGCGGAGTCACGGTGCCAAGTATGGCGACCTGCCCCAGCCCGGCCAAGCGGGGGTGCCAGGCGGGGGTGCAGAGGCAGCGGCGTGTCGGCACACGGGCACAGCAAAGGGGCATACCATCAGTGGTGCTGGCTCACCCAGCCGACCACTAGATGTTGTGGGCGGCGGGCGACGCAAGAGGGAACCCGGTGAGAATCCGGGGCTGCCCCGCAGCGGTAAGAGGAAACGACCGGCGAACACGCACTGGCCGAAATGGCTGGGAAGCTCGCCCAGTAGGCACCGCCGCCGCCTTCACCAGGCGCGGCGCCCGTCCTTGAGCCCGAAGACCTGCCAGCCCCCGCGCAAACCGCGCGGGACCGACAACGATGCTTCGAGGAGTGAGCATGTCGCTGGATTATCGCACCCGTATTGCCCCGACCACCCAGGGCCTCGAACCCGGCCTGGCGAGGGTCATTGATGCCCTTGGCGAGGCCGTCAGGGCCTACAGCCACCCTGACCCTGCTTCCGGCCCGTCCACGGCACGCCGCGACCAGTCAGCAGCGGTGGTCATCAAGCGCGTGCAGCACAAGTACGCGGCCAGCTATCGGCACCACCTGGCCGCCGCGCTGCGGCTGCTGGCACCCACCGCCGAGGTGGACGCGGCAGTCGATGCCGTCACTGCCACGCCACGCCTGCAGCGCGATGAGACCTTTGAGTGGCTGGAGGCGCACCAGTTGAGGCACGCCGACCCGCGGTTGACCGAACGCAGCATCGCCCAGGCCCAGCGGTTCGCCCGCAGTCAGGGGATGGCCGAGGCCGAGCAGGTTGCCTACCGAGCGATGGAGGCCGTGTTGCTCGGTTACCTGACCCTGGGCTCACGGCCGTCAGGGCTTGCCAACGACACCCGCCCAAGCGCAGAACGCACCCTGGTGGTGCGCCAGCTGCTGCTGGCCGCCGAGGCCGAACTACGGGCAGGGTGAGCCCTGCGCTACCTCAGACCGGCTGAGGCCGGGCGCGCGCCGGCCTAAGGCGCGCCCGGCGCGAAGCCCGGGAAGATGTCTGATGTGCCGGCAGCGTCTTAGCCGCACTGTTGAGCCATGAGCAATGACTACCTGCACCTGCAGATGCACAACAACCGGGTCGCCGAGTTCTACCAGGGCGCCGAGCACGCGCGGGTGGCGGGCGAGCTCCCAGTGCGTCGCCGCAACAGCTGGTGGCCAAGACTGACGCTGCGGGCAATTGAGGCGCCGAGACAGATTCGACTGGGGTTGGGGCATGCGACCATGACTGCATGAGTGATGTCGGCCAGCGACCCCAGATCGGCCGTACTCAAGAACTCCGCGCCCTGCGGCAGGCCTGGCAAACCGCACTGACGGGACGGGCCGGGCTGGTACTCGTCTCGGGCGAGGCAGGAATCGGGAAATCCACCCTGGTGAACGAATTCGTTGGCGGCCTCGGCCCCGAGGCGCAGGTACTCCTCGGCGAGTGCCTCAGTTTCGGGACCGAGGCCGTCCCGCATGCAGCGCTGAGCCAGATACTGCGCACCCTGGCGGCCCGGGTGGGTGTCGATGCCCTCAGGGAGTGGGCCGGGACGGGGCAGACCGTCCTGGCCGCCCTGGTGCCGGGCCCATCGCGGGCACCGCAGGCCGAGCCCGACCGCATCCAGGTCTTCGAGGCCGTCGCTGACCTGCTGCAGGCAGCTGCCCGGGAGCGTCCACTGTTGATCATCGTCGAGGACCTGCACTGGGCTGACCCGTTCACCGGGCACCTGCTCAGGTTCCTCAACGCGGCCCTGGCCGATTCGGCCGGGCTGCTCATCGTCGTCACCTACCGGCCTGACGAGATCGCGGGCCGGCATCCGTTGCGTCCGGCACTGGCCGAATTGCAGCGCCGGGCAGCCCTGCTGCTGCCCCTGGAGCCGCTCAACACCGACGAGATCACCCAGTTGGTGCGCCCGCTGCTGCCCCCGCACGCCGAGCCCACGACCATCAAACGAATCGTGGAGCGCAGCGAGGGTGTCCCCTATTTCGCTGAGGAACTGGCCCGCTCGACCAGTATGGGCGGTACGCTGCCGGCCACCCTGCGCGAGGCCCTGCTGGTGCGCTTCTTGGTGCTCGACCGCGCAACGCAGCAGCTGTTGCGGGCCGCCACCGTGATCGGTGTGCAGTTCCCCTTCGACCCGCTGGTCGACCTGGCCGGACTCGACGAGGCGACGGTGGGTGAACTGCTGCGCGAGGCGATGAACATCGGCCTGTTGACCTACCTGGACGATGAGCAGTACGCCTTCAAACACGCCATGCTGCGCGATGTCATCCACGCCGAGATGCTGCCCGGTGAGCACCGGCGGCTGCATGCCCGCTACGCCGACATCTTGCTTGCTGGCCGGGCCAGCGACAACCGGCTCGACCTGATCCGCCACTTGCGGGCGGGCGGCCGGCACCAGGAGGCCTTCGTCAGTGCGCTGCGGCAGGCCGACGAACTGGCCGACGCACACCCCGACTGCGTCGATCTCTACGAACTGGCCCTCGACCTGTGGGATCAGGTGCAGGGGGCCGAACAGGTGTTGGGGCGCTACGACGAGGTGCTGTACCGGGCGGCGCAAGCGAACCTGTGGGTCGGTGACCACTTGCGGGCGTCCAGGCTGATCGACGCCAGCATCGCCATGCTGCCCGCCCGCGCTGCGGCCACCGAACGGGCGCAGCGCCTGGTATAATGCGCCCGCGCCCTGAAGTTCGCGGGTCTGCCGGGGGCTGAGCAGAGCCTGGTCGCGGCCCTGGAGTTAATCGCTGAGGAACCGCCCAGCCTGGTGCTGGCAAGCGTGCTGGACCTGCAGGCAAACCTCGCCATGCTGCGTGGTGACTACCGGCAGGCCCTGGAACTATGCGACAGGGCGATCCCCATAGCGGACGCGCTATCCCCGGCCGGTGAAACGTTGCCCGACCGGCTGCGCAACACGCAGGGCTGCAGTTGGGCGGCCACCGGCGACGAGGAGAAGGGCATCGCCCAGCTGTCCGGGCTGATGTCTGGCGGGGCCTACCGTGAGCAGTTGCGGCACCAGACCAACCTGTCGCACTACCTGAACCTGGCCGGCCAGTACCGCCGGGCAGCTGATGTCGCGCTGGCCGGTATCGCCGATGCCCGCTCGCTTGGTGTTGAGCGATATGCCGGAAGCATGCTGGCCGGCAATGCAGCCGAGCCGCTGATCCACCTGGGCCAATGGCAGCAGGCCGAGACGCTGATGACCCGTGCCCTCGAGCTGGCACCGCCGTCGGGCCACCAGCTGCAGTTGCTGACCCTGCAGGCTGATCTGGCCCTGCACCGCGGACAACTCGACCGTGCCGAGCAACTGCTGGCAGCTGTGCACTCAACGCCGACCCCGCTGCATGAGGAGCCGCAGCTGCTGCTGATGTTCAGCTGGGTGCAGGGACGTCTGCTGTTGCTGCGCGGTGATCACCGGGAGGCTGCCCGGGTGATCACGGAGGTCCTGCACACCACCCCACTGGTGCACCCGGTATCGGCGTGGTACCTGGTGGGGCTTTGTCAGGCAGCGCTCAGCGAGACCGGCGGGCAAAGCGAACACCAGGCGCAGGCCCTGACCGAAGCGGTGGCCGGTCTGCCGCGAACCAGTCTGGTTCCGCTGCTGGCGGCCTGGCAGACCGCCGAGGCGTCCGGGGACCACGCCGACTGGCTGGCGATGCTTGCGGTCAGCCCCCAGCTGCGTCCGGTCTGGTTGACGCTGTGGGCCGGACTGCGGTGTGCCGAGGCCGCACTGCGGGCCGCCGAGCACGACCTGGCCCACGAACAGGTGGCCACGGACCTGGCCCTGGCCGAGTCATTGGCTGCCAGCGATTTCGTCGTCCGCTACACCGAGCTCGTGCAGCGCATCGGGCAGGCTGAGGCCGCACGTCCCGGTGGCCTGACCAGCCGCGAACTGCAGGTGCTCGGTCTGGTCGCCAAGGGACGCAGCAACGGCCAGATCGCCCGCGAACTGTTCGTCTCGACCAAGACTGTCAGCGTGCACGTCAGCAACATCCTGGCCAAGCTGGGCGCCGGCTCGCGTACCGAGGCAGCGGCCTGGGCACACCAGCGAGGCCTGGGCTAGCGGCTCAGGCGGGGCTCAGGACGCAGACCAGGTCACCGCCCTCGACAGCGGTCGGCCCGCTGAGCACCACCCGGGTGATCCGGCCGGCATGCGGCGCGGTGATGGTTGATTCCATCTTCATCGCCTCCACCCCGGCCAGCACCTGGCCGGCCTCGACCTGCTCACCCTCAGTGACCCGCATGGTGACGGCACCGGCGAACGGTGCGGCGACATGGCTCGGGTTGTTCGGGTCGGCACGCTCAGCACGGGCCACTTCGGCCTTGATGGACTGGTCGCGCACCTTGACCGAACGCAACTGGCCGTCCATCTGGCACAGCACGGAGCGTTCGGCGCGCTTGTCGGGCTCCGAGATGGCCTCCAGGGTGATGGTGCTCTGCTGCCCGGTGCCGAACCTGATGACCGCTTCCTCCCCCGAGCGCAGGCCGTACAACCAGTACATCGTCGGCACTGCACCCAGGTGCCCGTACTGGTCCAGCGATGCCTGGTAGTCGCGGGTCGGGCCGGGGAACAGCAGCCGGTTCAGGGTCTGCTGGCGGACCCGGCCGGGCTGGCGCAGCAGTTCGGCGTCCGCACCAGAGATCTCACCCTCGGCCAGGTGCACCTCGCGGCCGGCCAGCGCCCTGCTGCGGAACGGCTCGGGCCAGCCACCCTGCGGGGTGCCCAGTTCGCCGGCCAGGAAACTGATCACCGAGTCGGGCAGGGCGTACTGCCCCGGATTCTCGGCGAAATCAGCCGGGTCGGCGTTCACGGCCACCAGGTGCAGTGCCAGGTCGCCAACGACCTTGGACGACGGGGTCACCTTGGTTGGGCGACCGAGGATCTGGTTGGCTGCGGCATACATTTCCTCGATCTGCTCGAACCGGTCGGCCAGCCCCAGCGCGGTGGCCTGTTGCCGCAGGTTCGACAGCTGGCCACCGGGGATCTCGTGGGTGTAGACCCGCCCCGTCGGGCCGGGCAGCCCGGATTCGAAGGGGCGATACATCTTGCGCACCGCCTCCCAGTAGGGCTCCATGGCCAGTACCGCTTCGGCCGGCACGTCCGGGGTGCGTTCGGTGTGCTGGAGGGCCATCACCAATGCCGACATCGACGGCTGCGAGGTGGTCGCCGACATCGGCGCACTTGCCACGTCGACCGCGTCCACCCCGGCCTCGATCGCGGCCAGCAGCGTGCCGACCTGCCCACCTGCGGTGTCGTGGGTGTGCAGGTGTACCGGCAGGTCGAAATTGGCACGCAGCGCGGTGACCAGCCGGGCGGCTGCATAGGGGCGCAGCAGACCGGCCATGTCCTTGATCGCCAGTGAGTGGGCGCCGGCCTCGACGAATTGCTGGGCGAGCCGCAGGTAGTAGTCGAGGGTGTAGATCTGCTCGTTCGGGTCGAGCAGGTCAGCGGTGTAGCACAGCGCCACCTGGGCCACTGCCCGCCCGTCGGCCAGGACGGCCTCGACCGCAGGCCGCAGCTGGTCGACATCGTTGAGGGCATCGAAGATGCGGAAGATGTCGATCCCGGTATCAACCGCCTCACTGACGAACGCCTGAGTGACCTCGGTCGGGTAGGGGGTGTAACCAACGGTGTTGCGCCCCCGCAGCAGCATCTGCAGCGCCTGGTTGGGCATGGCGGTGCGCAGGTCGGCCAACCGCTGCCATGGGTCCTCGCCGAGGAATCGCAGGGCGACGTCGTAGGTGGCCCCGCCCCAGCACTCGACCGAGAACAGGCCCGGCATCAGCGCGGCCGTGGCCGCTCCGGCGGCCAGCAGGTCAGCCGACCGCACCCGGGTGGCCAGCAGCGACTGGTGGGCGTCGCGGAAGGTGGTGTCGGTGATCGCCACCGGGCCCTGGGCTCGTAGCTGCCGGCTGAACTCGGTCGGGCCGACTTCGCGCAACAACTGCCGCGAACCGTCGACCAACTCAATGCCGGTCGTGCTGGGCAGTTTGGCGGCCGGATCGGCCATCGCGGGGGCCTCGCCGTTGGGCCGGTTGACGGTGACACCGGCCAGGAAGCGCAGCAGCCGCGTCCCCCCATCGGCTGGGGGCTGGGCACGCAGCAGGTGTGGGCGCTCGGCGATGAACGCGGTCGACAATGTGCCGGCGGTGATATCCGGTTCGCTGAGCACGGCCTGCAGGAACGAGATATTGGTTGCCACGCCCTCGATCTGGAACTCGCTGACCGCGCGCAGCGCGCGGCGCACCGCGGTCTGGAAGTCGCGGCCGCGTGCGGTCACCTTGACCAGCATCGAATCGAAGTGCGGGGTGATCTCGACACCGATCCCGACCGAGCCGCCGTCCAGCCGGATACCGGCGCCGGAGGCCGACTGGTACGAGGTGATGACCCCGGTGTCGGGACGGAACGAGTTCTCGGGGTCCTCAGTGGTGATGCGGCACTGGATCGCGGTGCCCCGCATCTGGATCTGGTCCTGGTGCAGGCCGATATCGGCCAGGGATTGGCCCGCCGCGATGCGCAGTTGGGCCTGCACCAGGTCGACATCGGTGACCTCTTCGGTGACGGTGTGCTCGACCTGGATGCGCGGGTTCATCTCGATGAACACGTATTGACCAGCACGTTCACCCTCGGTCTCGAGCAGGAACTCGACCGTGCCCGCGCCGGTGTAGCCAATTTCGCGGGCGAAGGCGAGGGCGTCGCCGGTCAGGGCTGAACGCAGTTCGTCGCTGAGCCCGGGGGCGGGCGCCATCTCGATGACCTTCTGGTGCCGACGCTGGATCGAGCAGTCACGCTCGAACAGGTGCACCTGGTCGCCGTAGGAGTCGGCCAGCATCTGGACCTCGATGTGCCTGGCACGCAGCACGGCCTGCTCAAGGTAGACGGTACCGTCGCCGAACGCGCTCTCCGCCTCGCGCATGGCAGTTTCGGCCAGGCCCCGCAATTGCCCGGCTTCATCAACCCGCCGCATACCGCGTCCGCCACCACCGGCCACCGCCTTGACGAACAGCGGGAAACCGATCTGGGCAGAGTCGGCCTCGAGCTGGTCGAAGTCGAGTGTCGGGGACGACGAAACCAGGGTCGGCAGGCCGGCCTTGCGGGCATGCTCGATGGCGCGCACCTTGTTGCCGGCCAGTCTGATCGTCTCGGCGGACGGGCCGATGAAGACCAGCCCTGCATCGGCGCAGGCCGCAGCAAAGTCCGGGTTCTCGCTCAGGAAGCCGTAACCGGGGTAGATCGCCTCGGCACCGCTGCGCAGCGCCACCGAGATTATGTCGTCCATGCCCAGGTAGGCCTGCACGGGGTGGCCCGGCTCACCGATCAGGTACGACTCGTCGGCCTTGACCCGGTGCTCTGAATTGCGGTCCTCGTGGGCGAAGACAGCGACCGTCCGAACACCCAGCTCGTGCGCTGCCCGGAATGCGCGGACCGCAATCTCGCCTCGATTTGCCACCAGGATCTTGTTAAACATCGACTCATCCTCATCTGAAGTAGTCACGACGTTTCCGCTGACGGGATGAGGCGTGGACGCCGCTGCGCCCGGGCCCGATTGGGCCGTCGCCTCCGCCCAGCCAGCGACACTGCGACGCTATCACCGGTTGTCCGCGCGCCCTGCCGAATCACACTACGGGCTGACCTGATCCGGCCCACCGACCCGCGTGCGGGCACGGTTTGGTAAAGGTTGGCAGCCACCCGCTGAGCCCGGTCCGGCCGCGCCTAACATCAATGCATGCAGCACAGATCATCTCTGGTGGTACGTCTGATGTTGGGTCTCGTTGCCGTGCTGGGGGCCACCCTGCTGGGGGCCTGCAGCAGCCCGATGAGCGGCGGGGGCAGCGACAGCGCACCCCAGGTGGAGACTCAGGGCCACCCCGGGGAGGCGGCCCCGGCCGATGGCGGGTCGGTCCCGCAGGCACCGGTCGAGGACACCGATCGGATGATCATCCGCACCCAGACGCTGCGCCTGCAGGTCGGCAGCACCGAGGATGCGATGGGCTCACTGCGCGACCTCGCCGAGCAGCACTCGGCGACCGTGGAGAATATGCAGTTGGCCACCGACGATGGCTGGGTGCATGACTCACCGGGCAGCAATGCCGCCCTGCACGGTTGGGCCACGGTGCGCGTCCCAGTGGCCGGCATCAGCGCCTTCACCGAGGACGTCGCCGAACTGGGCAAGGTGGTCTACCAGGCCGAGACCGCCGACGACGTCACCCAGCAGCACATCGACCTCTCGGCACGGCTGGAGAACCTGCGGGCCCACGAGGAGCGACTGCGCGACCTGATCGCCGAGGCCGCCAACGTCGAAGAGACCCTGGCAGTCGAGCAGGAACTGTGGCGGGTGCGCGGCGAGATCGAGAGCCTCGACGCCCAGGTGACCTGGCTGGAACGCCAGTCCGAAATGGCCACTGTGACCGTCGAATTCACCGAGCCCGGCCCGGTCGTGTCGAACTGGGGATTCCTGGACGCAGTCCGCAACGGGATCAGCTCGGCCGTCGCTTTGCTGGCGTCCCTGGTCACCTTTGTGATCGCCAGCTCACCCATCTGGCTGCTCGGCATCGCTGGCTACTTCATCGCCCGAGGCGTCCGTCGCCGGCGACGTGAAGCCCGTGGCGAACCCGCGCCGCTGTCGCGCAAGGAACGCAGGTCAGCCGGGACCACCGCCAAACCACCAGCCGAGCCGGTCGACCAGGCCGAGCCGGGTACCCAGCCGCAGTCCTGACAGGACAGTTTGGCGGGAGCTGATTCAACTGCCCGCTGAGTAGAGCATCTCGAAGCGTTCGAGGACCACCGGCATGTCCGGGGCGAAGCCTCGGTCGTGTGCGGCGTACTCGGTGAAGAAACGCTGGTGCACCTCGCGCCAGTAGGCCAGGCTGCGGTCTCCCTCGCCCTCGGCGTGCGCGTGGGCCGCGTCCACCTCGTCGAAGGGGACGACGCGCACCTGGGTGGTGATGATCAATGCCATCGGACGCCCGGCGGAATCCAGGACGATACCCATCGTGCCGACCTCGGGCAGCGGTTCACCCTCGGCCTCGTAATCCCACAGGGCGCTGGCGGTGGCTGTCTTGGTGCCCGCCACGACCAGTGCGCCGAGTTCGTCGGCGTGCTCGGGTGTTGCACCGAATGCCCAGGCTGGTGGCCGCAGCACATCACGCGGGGTTTCACCGAAGTAGCCGGGTATCGGGTTGAACCGGGCGCGTCGGCGAGCCAGTTCCCAGAAGGCTTCCAGGTCTTCGGTACTCATGCCAGCAGCCTACAAGCGAAACCAATCCAGATCGGCACCGCCAACATCTTGGCATCGCCAGCTAGCTGGCAGTACCATGAACCCATGGAAGAAGCCCTTACCCAGTTACGCAAGGGGTCCCTGGAACTCGCCGTGCTGGCACTGCTCGATCCCGAGTCCCGCTATGGGGTTGAGCTCATCGAGGAACTCGCGGCACGGCCCGGCCTGCAGGCCAGCAGCGGCACCATCTATCCCCTGCTCACCAGGCTGAAGAATTCCGGTCTGGTCAGTACCGAGTGGCGCGAATCCCCTGTCGGGCCACCGCGCAAGTACTACTCACTGACAGCTGCCGGACGTGCCCAACTCAGCGTCCAGCGCGATGCGTGGCGGCTGTTGTCAAGCGCAATGGAAACCCTGCTGAAGGAGACAGCATGACCTCCGCCCCCATCAATGACTACGTGAATGATGTGGCCAGGCAC
>JBMNPP010000063.1:0-12607 GCA_050943675.1 Brooklawnia sp. | reverse complement strand
ACCAGGTCGAGGTGCTGGACGGTCAGCGAGGTCACGGTGGCGCCCAGCAGCAGATCGAGTTCGTCACGGAGTTCGTCCTCATCAGCGATCGCGCGATCCAGCCGAACAGTCTGGTGGCGGCTGCGGCTCAGCAAGCCCGGGTGGTCGGCAACCCACATCACCGCCACAATCAGCCCGATAAGCGCGGTCGGCACGAGCAGCGTCGCCGACAGTCCAGCGATCAGCCCCATGGCCAGTGCTGCGAAATAGTAGGCGACCTCACGCTGCGAGATCTCGTCGGATCGCAGCCGGATGATGCTCAGCACACCGAACAGCCCGAACCCCAGGCCCATCGCGATCTCGGTCGCCCCCAGCACCGCAGACACGGCCAGCACCACGACATTGATGCCGAGGAAGGCGACAACCAGGTCGCGGCGTCGATGCCGCCGATAGTAGACGGCGAAGACGAGAACGGCCGCAGCGATGATGTCGACGACGAACAGTGCAATGTTGATTGACAAGGTTAACTCCTGAACTAGAAATCCTAGTCAAACCCAAGTACCTGTGTGCTTGCTGTGCAGCGGCTGTGCGGCAGTTACGCAAAATCGGGGGATTGTGCACCGCAGACGGTTTGCCGATACCCCGGCGGGGTATATGGTCTGCACACCACGAGCACCACTCACAGCAGCCGACACCCGACAGCACAGAGAAATGGACTCTCGACCATGAACCACCACCCCACGGACCCGCACGACGGCCACGCCCACCACGAGGGCCACCACGGTGGGCATGGTGACCACGTCGCCCAGTTCCGGCGGCTGTTCTGGATCAACCTGGTGATCGGCATCCCGGTGGTCGCCTTCTCGCCGATGTTCGCCATGCTGCTCGGCTACTCCGTCGGTGATCGGGCGATGTGGATCGCACCGGTGCTGGGCACCGTCATGTACTTCTGGGGCGGACGGCCGTTCCTCAGCGGTGCCGTCGGTGAGATCCGGGCGCGTCAACCGGGGATGATGCTGCTGATCTCACTCGGCATCACGGTGGCGTTCATCGCATCCTGGGCCGCGACGCTCGGCTGGATCGGGCATGAGCTGGAGTTCTGGTGGGAACTGGCGCTGCTGATCGTCATCATGCTGCTGGGTCACTGGATCGAGATGCGTTCCCTGGCCCAAACCACCTCGGCGCTGGACTCGCTGGCTGCCCTGCTCCCCGACGAGGCCGAACGGGTCGACGGGGACGAAGTGGTCAAGGTCGCACCCACCGAGCTTCAGGTGGGAGATGTCGTCCTCGTCCGCCCGGGGGGCAGCGTCCCGGCCGACGGGGTCATCCTCGCCGGGGGTGCCGACATGGACGAGTCGATGATCACTGGCGAATCACGACCGGTCGCCCGCGGGCAGGGGGACGCGGTCACGGCTGGCACTGTCGCCACAGATTCCGGGCTACGGGTGCAGGTGAGCGCCACGGGCGACCAGACCACCCTGGCCGGCATCAACCGGCTGGTGGCGCAAGCGCAGAGTTCGTCCTCGCGGGCCCAACGCGTCGCCGACCGGGCGGCCGCGTGGTTGTTCTGGTTCGCGCTGATCGCGGCAGTGCTCACCGCGACTGCCTGGCTGCTGGCCGCCGGCCCGGAGGATGCCGTGGCGCGCACCATCACGGTGCTGGTGATCGCCTGCCCGCACGCACTGGGTCTGGCGATTCCGCTGGTGGTCTCAATCGCAACCGAGCGGGCAGCCCGCGGTGGCGTCCTTGTCACTGACCGGCTCGCACTGGAATCGATGCGCCAGGTCGACACCGTGTTGTTCGACAAGACCGGCACCCTCACCAGGGGCGAACCCATCGTTACCGCTGTCGAGCCGGCAGATGGCTACCGGGCCGGGACGGTGCTCGGCTGGGCGGCTGCCGCCGAGGCGTACAGCGAGCACCCGCTGGCCCGGGCGATCGTGGCCGCCGCCGACCAGCAGGGTCTGCCGATCGAGCCGGCCAGCGGCTTCAGTTCAGCACCCGCCGTCGGCGTCACCGCCACCGTGGCCGGGCACCAGATCAGGGTGGGTGGCCCGCACCTGCTCGCCGAGGCCGCCCAGCCCGAGATCGGTGCAGCACAGACCTGGCGGGACGAGGGTGCGATCATCCTGCACGTCCTGCGCGACGGACACATGATTGGTGGCCTGAGGCTGGCTGACCAGATCCGTCCGGAATCCCGGGAAGCCGTCGAGGCGCTCCACCAACTCGGCATCGAGGTCGTCATGATCACCGGTGATGCCCAGGCAGTGGCCGACCAGGTCGCCGGTGAACTCGGCATCGACCGGATCTTCGCTGGTGTGCGCCCCGAGGACAAAGCCGCCAGGGTCGCCCAGTTGCAGGCCGAGGGCCGCCAGGTGGCGATGGTGGGCGACGGCGTCAACGACGCACCCGCACTCGCCCAGGCCGATGTCGGCATCGCCATCGGGGCCGGCACTGACGTCGCGCTCGCCTCGGCCGGGGTAATCCTGGCCAGCTCCGACCCACGATCAGTGTTGTCGGTGATCGAGCTGTCCCGGGCCGCCTACCGCAAGATGCGGCAGAACTTGTGGTGGGCAGCCGGCTACAACCTGCTCGCCGTCCCGTTGGCCGCAGGCGTGCTTGCCCCGGTGGGGTTCGTGCTGCCGATGGCGGTCGGGGCGATCCTGATGTCGCTGTCGACAGTGGTCGTCGCGTTCAACGCCCAACTGCTGCGCCGAATGGATTTGAGCCCCGAAACCAGCACCCGGGCCATCCTCACGTGACAAGCGGGCACGCCCCCTGGCCGCCCCTGCCCGAAATGACCACTTGGTGAGCACTGAATTCTTTATGGCAGACTGGACAAATGCCGGGGGGCAGGGACGGCCAAGGCTCCAATGACGCGCACAAGCCCCCGATGGGGCACGACCGACAGCAAGGAGGCGCCGGTGCCCGCATACCTGGGAATGCCCTTGAACGCGGCAGACCAGCCCGCTGATGCACCACTCACCGACCGCTATGGGCGCGTGGCCCGCGACCTTCGGGTCTCACTGACTGACCGCTGCAACCTGCGCTGCACCTACTGCATGCCCGAGGACCCGGCGAGCTGGCTTCCCGACGAGGTACTGCTCAGCGACGAAGAGCTGCTCCGCCTGGTCCGGATAGCGATAACCCGGCTGGCAATCACCAATGTGCGGTTCACCGGGGGCGAACCCCTGCTGCGTCGCAGCCTTGAACACCTCGTGGCCGCCACCGCCGCCATGACCACCCATGACGGCAAGCGGCCGGGCATCTCGATGACCACCAACGCACTCGGCCTGGCGCACCGCGCCCAGGCACTTGCGGACGCCGGCATGCAGCGGGTCAACGTATCGCTCGACACCACCAACCCGGACCACTACGCCGATGTGACCCAGCGCAATCGGCTGCCCGCGGTGCTGGCCGGACTGGCCGCCGCCCGCAAGGCGGGGCTCACCCCGATCAAGGTGAACGCGGTGCCCCAACCCGAGACCTACCGCACCGATGCATCGCAACTGCTGCACTTCTGCCTCACCCACGGCTACCAGTTGCGCTTCATCGAGCACATGCCCCTGGGTGCGGACTCCGCGACCTGGCAGGCCAACACCATCGTCACCCGCCGCCAGCTACTGGAAGCGCTCACCAGCACCGGCGCGATCCTGACCGAGCCGGCGGTGAGCCGGGGCGCTGCTCCAGCAGAGTTGTGGAATGTCGAATGGGACGGCCTGAGCGGCGACGTTGGCATCATTGCTTCGGTCACCGCCCCGTTCTGCGCCACCTGCGACCGGACGCGGATCACCGCTGACGGCCAGCTGCGCACCTGCCTGTTCGACAACGCAGAAACGGACCTGCGCACCCCCATGCGTGCGGGGGCCAGTGATGATGAGATCGCCGAACTCTGGAAACGTGCCACCTGGGTCAAACCAAGGGCACATGGCATCGACCACGACGGGTTCGCAAGGCCGGCTCGACCGATGTCGGCCATCGGAGGCTGACGAAAGGAACACCTATGAATACGTGCATAGTGCGCTTCTTCGCCGGGGCCGCTGAAGCGGCCGGTGCCCAGACCAGGTCGGTGCAGCTGCCAGCCGGCAGCAGCCTGGCCGATCTGGTGACCAGGCTTGGTTCGGGCAATGAACAGTTGGCCAAGGTGCTGCAGGTCTGCACCTTGTTGACCGATGGCCGCCCGAGCCAATCATCCGATCTGCTGCCCGCCGGGCAGACCAGCGTCGACGTTCTGCCACCATTCGCTGGCGGATAAGCCGCAAGACCAAGGAGAACCCATGAACGCCAAGGTGATCTTCGCTGAAGTCAGCGACTCCGATCTCGATGTGGCCGCGCTGTCAGCCGAGGTCGGCCACGACGCTGCTGGCGCCGTCGTCAGCTTTGCTGGCGTGGTGCGCAACCACGACACCGGCCAGGCCGTCGACTCGATCGAATACAGCTCGCACCCGGCCGCTGACGAGATCATCGCCACCTTGGCCCACGAAACCGCAACACGTGAGGGGGTCCACGCGGTGGGTATCAAGCACCGCGTGGGCCACCTGCACGTGGGCGATGTCGCGATGGTGGCCGTCGTGGCTGCCTCGCACCGCAAACAGGCCTTCGGCGCGGTCAGTGACCTGGTCGACGAGGTGAAGGCCCGACTGCCGGTGTGGAAGAACCAGCACTACAGCGACGGCCGCAGTGAATGGACCGGGCTGGGTGATCTGGAGGCAGGCCAGGCATGACTGCTGCAACGCCCCGGCGCCTGGCTGTTCCGCTGGGTCGGCCGGTTGGTGAGGTGGACGAGCAGTGGGCCGCCCGGCACCTGCGCAGCACACTGGTAGCGGGTTTCGGTGTCGATGGCCTGGCCCGGATGCAGGCCGCCCGGGTGCTGGTGGTGGGCGCCGGTGGACTGGGTTCACCGGTTTTGCTGTACCTGGCCGCGGCCGGGGTTGGCACGCTCGGCATCTGTGACGCCGACGTGGTCGAGGTGACCAACCTGCAGCGGCAGGTCATCCATGATGAGCAGAGCATCGACGTCGCCAAGACCGAATCAGCCGCCCGCAAACTGCGTCCGATGAACCACCGCCTCGAGGTACGCACCCACGGTTGGGCCACCCCTGAACTACTGGACGAACTGGCCGATGACTACGACCTGATGCTCGAATGCAGCGACACCTTCGACACCAAGTACCTGATGGGCGACTGGTGCGAGGCTGCCAACAAACCCCTGGTGTGGGGTTCAGTGGTCGACATGAGCTGGCAGGTCTCGGTGTTCTGGACGAACCCGGACGATGGCGGGCCCGGCACCCGGATGCGTGACCTCTACCCCAACCAGCCGAAACCCGGCACCACACCGTCCTCGCTCGAGGTGGGCGTGCTGGGACCGGTGGCCGGGCAGGCGGGCACCACGATCGCCACCGAGGCCGTGAAACTGATATGCGGGATGGGCGCGCCACTGTTCGGGCGCGTCGCAATCGCCGACACTCGTGCGGGTCGCTACGACACAGTGACCTTCGCCCCGGAGGCGGCGCTGGGCGTTGACATGACAGGATCGTGATAACGGCCCAGAAGGAGATTTCCATGACCATGCCGATCAGCGTTGAACAGTACCGTCAGCTACTCCTGGATGGCGTGGAGCGGTTGCCGGCGACTCAACTGCCGTTGACCGACTGCCTGGGCCTGGTGACTGCATCCTCGGTGCTGGCCCAGGTGGCGACCCCGGTGTTCACCAACTCGGCGATGGACGGCTTCGCGGTGCACGCCGCAGACCTCAAAGAGGCCAGCCGCGCGAACCCCGTGCGGCTCACGGTGGCCGCTGATGTGCCTGCCGGCTCGGTCAGCGAGGAATGGGTGGAGTCGGGTGCTGCGGTTCGCATCATGACCGGCGCCCCGGTGCCTCCCGGTGCTGACGCGGTCGTCCAGGTTGAGCACACCGACCAGCCCACCGGTGCGGCACCCCTGCCCGCTGAGGTGCTCATCTTCCACCCGGTCGCCGAGGGAGCCAACATCAGGCTGGCGGGTGAGGACATCGCCGAGGGCGATCGGGTGCTGCCCGCTGACACCCGGCTGGACGCCGCCGGGCTGGCGGCTGCTGCTGCCACCGGCCACGGCCAGCTATCGGTCTACCGGCAGCCCAGGGTGGCGATCATCGCGACCGGCGCCGAACTGGTGCCACCGGGCCAGCCACTGGACCACGGGCAGATTCCCGACTCGAACTCGATGCTGCTGCGCGGACTGGCCACCCAGGCCGGCGCCAGGGTAGTTCTGGCGACCCGTTGCTCCGACGAATCGTCCGCCTTCGATCAGGTGGTCGAAAGCGCCCTGCGGATCGCCGACCTGGTGGTGACGACCGGGGGTGTCTCGGCGGGCACGCATGACGTGGTCAAGAACGCTGCCCGCAGCTTCGACCTGCACTTCGAGACCGTGGCCATGCAGCCGGGCAAACCGCAGGGCTACGGGCACCTGACCAGCCCGGACGGTCGTCCGGTGGCACTGCTGGCGCTGCCCGGCAACCCGGTGAGCGTCTTCGTCAGTTGGTACAACTTCGCACTGCCGGTGCTGGCGAAACTGGCCGGCTGCGATCCGGACGAACTGGTGCGCACCTATACCGTCACCGCTGGCACCGAGTGGAGCACGCCGAAGGCCCGGCGCCAGTACATCCCGGTGGCGCACCTCGATGACGACCGGGTGGTGCCGGTACACCGGCTCGGCTCCGGCTCGCACCTGATCGCCTCACTGCACCTGGCAGACGCGTTGGCCATCGTGCCTGCCGAGGTGCCCGCGGTGAGCCAGGGCGACCCGGTCGAGATCATGATCATCAGGCCTCGCCGATGAGCGCCCCGGACGGTTTCAACCACCTGCGGGGTGATGGTGCGGCCCACATGGTCGACGTCAGCAACAAGCAGGTCACCAACCGGCAGGCCACCGCCATCGGCATGGTCAGCTGCGCACCCAGCACCATCGCAGCATTGCGCGGCGGCACCGTCCCCAAGGGTGATGTGCTGGCGGTGGCCCGCATCGCGGGTATCGCAGCCGTCAAACGCACCCCTGAACTGCTGCCGCTGGCGCACCTGATCGGCGTCCACGGTTGCGATGTCGACATCGAGTTGCTGGATACCGGGGTGCTGTTGCAGGCGACGGTGCGCACTGCCGACCGGACTGGCGTCGAAATGGAGGCGCTGACCGCGGTGACTGTCGCGGGTCTGGCAGTTGTCGACATGATCAAGGGCCTGGACCGCTCCGCCGCCATTCGCGATTGCATGATCGTCGGCAAGTCCGGTGGCCGCAGCGGCGATTGGCGTCGCCCCATCGATGAGCTACCCGAGTGGGCCTTCGAGGAAGAATGACGCAGCCGGTCCGGCAGGTCGATGTGGTGCTGCTCGGTGGCGGACGCAGCCGCCGGATGGGCCAGGACAAGGCGTCCCTGGTGGTCGCCGGGCGCCGGCTGATCGACCATGTGCTGGACGACCTCGCCGGCCTGCCCGAGGTGGGTCGGGTCGTGGTGGTGGCACCCGATGACCTGCCGGTGCCCCCCGGGGTGCTGCAAACCATGGAGGAACCACCCGGTGGTGGCCCGGTTGCGGGCCTGCTGGCCGGGCTGGATGAGCTGGCCAGCCAACCGCAGGACTGGGTTGGGGTGCTCACCTGTGACGCACCGCGCGCGGCCCGGCTGATTCCGCAATTGCTGGCCGCAGCGCTGGGCAACCCTGATGTTGACGGGGTGCTCGCTGATGCCGGTGGCCGCCGACAGTACCTGTGCGCGGTCTACCGGGTGCAGGCGCTGCGTGCTGGGGTGGTTGGGTCGGCCCATGGTCACCCGATGCACCGGCTGGCCTCGCGGTTGCACACCGTCGATCTGCAGGTGTCGGATGATCTGGCCACCGACCTGGACGATATGGCCGACGTCTCCCGCTTTCTAGCGCAATCTAGCGACCCTGATATATCTCCTTAGATTAACCAATCGATGTTTAGTGGTCCATCCCGTCCAGTTGGCCGATCACGTGGGCGAGCACCGAACCCAGCACCGCGATCGTGTCGCGGACCCCGCCAGGTGAGCCGGGAGCATTCACGATCAGGGACGCCCCCGGTTGACGTCCCGAGATGCCGACCAGGCCGCGGCTGAGCATGGCGGCCGGTGCCAGGCCGAGCCCGCGCTGCCTGATCTGTTCGGCCAGCCCGGGCAGTTGCGCAGCCAGCAGGTCGGCGGTCGCCTCGGGCGTCCAGTCGGTTGGGCTGGCACCAGTGCCGCCAGTGGTGAAGATGAGTCGCCGGCCGACCTTGATGGCAGCGCTGATGGCCTCGCGGACTGGCTCGATGCCATCGGGCACCACCACGACCTGGTCGACGCGTACCCCCATCGAGGTCAACAGTTCACGGGCCAGCGGGCCCGAGACATCGGCCCGCTCGCCCCGGGCACAACGATCCGAAACAGTGATGATCCGTGCGGTGATGTCGATGTGCTGTTTCATGACCCGAGCCCCGGGCTGTTGATCGAGACCGGCACATGGGCGCCGTGGCCCTGCTCGCGGAGCGCCGCGCGGACCTTCTCGGTGTTGGCGGCCAACTCTTCGCTGGGCACACCCTCGCGGGCGTTGGCGAAGGTCAGCTGATCTTCACCCCAGGCAGGCAGCACGTGGACGTGCAGGTGCGGCACCTCGAAGCCGGCGATGATCACTGCTGCCCTGGGGGCCTCGAAGGCCTGCTCCTGGGCACGCCCAATGATGGCGGTGACCTTGATCAGGTGGGCGAGCAGGTCGTCGTCGGCGGTGGTGAACGCCGCCACCTCATCGCGGGGAATCACCATCAGGTGTCCGTCGCTGATGGGGGCGATCGTCGAGATCGCAACACACCGGTCATCGGCCCACGCGAACAGTCCGGAAAATTCGCCGTTGATGATCTTGGAGAAGACGGTAGCCATGCATCCATCATCCCAGCACTTCGTCGCCAGCAGCAGGTGCACGGTCAGAAGGCTGCGGCGTAGCCCCATTCCTCGGCCGGGGTGGGGGTGCCCTGGTTGCCCGGCCGGGCACCGTTCACCATTGTCGTGTCGGCAGCCAGGGCCCCGATCACGTAGGCGACCGCCTTGCCGTTGATCGCCAGCGCGGCGAGGTTCGCGTTGGTCAGGGTGTCGGATTCCTGGTGGTAGTTCGGGTCGTGGTTCCTGCCTGCCTGACCGCCGAACAGGGCCTCTTCATCGGCAGTTTTCGTCCCGCCCGCCCCGGTGAACAACCCGCCGATCGGCACCCCTGAACTGAGGAATGCGTAGTGGTCTGAACTCAGCCCGATCTCGGCGTCAACCCACGGCTGCCCGATCGAGTCGAAGTAGTCGGTGAAGCGCCGCTCGAGTTCGGCTGACCCCTGCGGAAGGTCGGTCTCATCGAAGCTCGAGCCGTCACCGTCGTAGACCCCGATCACATGGTTCGGCGAGGCCACCATGTCGACATTGATGTAGGCGGCCAGCGACGCGATTGCCTGCGGATCGGATTCGACCAGCCCGTTCACCCAGTGGATGGAGCCGAGCAGACCCAACTCTTCACCGCTCCACCACGCGAACCGCACCTTGTTGGCGGGCTGCCCCACCTCGGCCAGCCGCAGCGCGGTCTCCAGCAGGACCGCAGAGCCGGAGCCGTTGTCGTTTACCCCCGGCCCTTCGGGGACGCCGTCCAGGTGCGCACCTGCCATCACGACGTTGTCGGTTTGCCCACCGGTGGTCTCGGCGAACAGGTTGAAGGTGCGGTATTCGTTGATGTGCTGGTCGAAGAAATAGCTGAGCCGCACCTCGCCGTCAGCCAACCGGCCGCCCAACTGGTTGCCGGCCGCCCGGGTGATCCCGGTCATCGGGATGGCATCCGCCCGGTGCCGGTCCAGGGTGCCGTACAGGCCTGCCGAAACATTGTTGCTGACCACGACCATGGCCGCACCCGCTTCGGCTGCGGCAGCATTCAACTGGGTGAAGGTGCAGCCACCGCGCTCTGCCAACGCGATCTGGCCGCCCAGTGGGGCCTCCCAGTCGCTGGCCCGGCAACCATCGCCACGGGCCGGCACGACCACCGCCCCGCTGACCCCATCCGTGCCCGCCGAAAAGCGCAGCGGCCGCTGGTTGATGACCCGCCCGTCGCCATCGACCATGAACGAATCACCCGGGTGGTCGGTCTGGATGGTGAAATCCTGCCGGTGCACCCGGTAGAAGCCGGTCTCCTCGAGCTCGGCCTCGATCCACTCGGCAGTGGCCTGGTATCCCCGGCTGCCCGGCCCACGGTTGCCGTCCGCAGCCACGGTCAACTGCTCGATCCGGGTCAGCGTCTGCCTCAGCGACTCGGCGTCAACTGCATCGGCCAACTGGCGGCCGGCCTCGGCAACTGTTGGTGATGCATGACTGCCTGCCGGGGGCTGCCCGGATTGGCTGGTCGACGACTGGAACGGCGCACAGGAAGCCAGCAGCAGCGCCAGAACAGCAACGGTCAGCCGGGCAGACAGGCGACGGTGTGACATGGAACCTCCAGAGCTGGCTAACGTGAAGTCATGAAGCGTCGCATCCCAGCAATCCTAACCATCGTCGTTGCCGTCGCCACCGTGTTGTTCCTGCGGGGACGGCATCGGGCCAATGCGGAGGCCGAACTGTGGGCCGCGGCCACCGACCAGATCTGAGCTACTCGATCACGGCCTCGACCCGCCGGCCAGTCGCCCAATCCAGCAGCAATTGGTGTGTCGTACCTGTGAAGAGCAGTTGGGAAGGGTTGCGTGGCGCCCGGACGGCATGGCTGTCATAACGCTGGTAGTTGGCGTCGATCAGTTGCCGGTTCACCCTGAAATCGCCCCCGAAACTCAATTCGTAGCGCCCATAAGGGCTGGTCAGCGACAGCCGGTCGCCTTCCAGGCGTAGCCGGTACTGCTTCAGCTGGCGCAGGAAGCCCCCGAGCGAGGTGTATTCCTCATCGTCGCCCAGCACCACCGCATAGCCGGTGTGTGCGCCGCGCTGGACGATCTCGGTCTCACTGATCTGCTCGAAGTGGTGGGTGCCCAGGATCCCGACATATGAGTTGGCCCGGCGGCCAGCGACCCACGCCGGCCCCAACCGGGTCTGGTCGAACAGCACGAACGGGAAGTGGATGTGCACCATCGTCTGCCGGTGCCCTTCGAGCATCCCCCTGCGCCCAATGAGGTTGTACTGGGCCAGCAGCACATTGTGGTGCTGGGCCACGTCCGGGTTGATGCCGTTGCCGGTCCATGGGCCGGGGCTCACGGGCCGGTTCTCCTGGGCCAGTTGGGTGGCGCCGGGGTGGGTGCCGAAGACCTGGATATTGCCGGGCAGTGAGGCGTGCCAGATGTGTTGCTGGTGACCGAAACTGCCGGGCTGGTGCCGTTGCACACTGCTGAGCAGGTAGTTGGCAGTGGTCAGGGTCTGCACATTGGCGCGGTACAGGGCGGCGCCGGTAGTGATCGGATTGAGGGCCAGCAGGGTGGGGGTCAGTGCCCGCTCGGGCAGGCGTCGGAAGCGGCGCATCGGTGCCAGGGTTCGGTCATCGGCCAACCCGAAGGCCTTGATCGCCCGCATTGATTCCACGATCGTGTCGGGCGTGGTGATCGCCTGTTGGCCCCACCAGAACCGCATCAGTTCAGTGCCCTGGGTGCGTGGGTATTGCGGGTGCCGACGCAGTTCACCGCGCACCTCGGACGGGTCGAGCCCCTGCGAGGTCAGCACGTGGCGCACCGGCATCTCCAGTGCGATCTCGCGGATTGCCCGGGGCACCTGGTAGTTGCGGCACACCACGAACAGGCTGCTCAGCTCGTCGATATCTACGTGACTGGGTGGTTGACCGAAGACCGACGCCATGATGGGGGCGATCTCGGCCTTCGAGGGGTCCATCTTCTGCTCGGGGTAGGCCCGGCCCATGCTGGGGCTGAACTGTCCCTGGAAGCTGTGCAGGGCGATATCGGCCAGGGCGACGTCCATCACCATGGTGGCCCGCAGCACCAGTTCTTCGTCATCGGCGTGCTCGACCAGCATCGCCAGGGCAGCCAGGTCATTGGCGAGGTAGGTGTTTGACAGCCACTCGCTGAACCCGAACCTGAACCGGTCACTGAGCCACACCATCAGGCGGGACTGCGCAGCCCGCTTGTGGCGGATTCCCGAGCGGCCGTCATTGGTGAAGGGCCGGTCTGCCAGCAGTTGGCCTGCCAGGTATTCAGCTGTGGCGACGACCACCTGGTGGTTCTCGGTCCACAGCGTCATCGAATCAGAGCCCGGCTCGAGGAGCGAATACCGGAAACCGAGCAGCGATTCGGCCGCCTGGTCGGCCAGGTGCCCGGGCAGGTCGCTGTCGAACAGGCACTTCAACAGTGCCAGTGCGCGGTGGTCGGCGCGGTAGAGCCGGGCGTCCACATAGTCGATGAGGCGGCGTACCTGCCCGGCATCAAGGCCAGCACCGTATCGCGGCCAGCGCTCGGCTGGACGCAGACGGGGGGGTTGGCTCGTCATTGTCGTCCTGGGATGTTGTGTGCCTCTTACCTGACGCTAGCACCGCGCGGCTCGTTCGGCCCACACCCACTCGCCACTGCCTGTCGCAGGACGGCGGGCGGACCCCACGGCCTACGCTGGAGCAATGCAGTCCAGCCCAGCTGACAACCGCGAGGTGGCATTCGTTGA
>JBMNPP010000062.1:0-12811 GCA_050943675.1 Brooklawnia sp. | reverse complement strand
GCTGCATTGCCGGAGATCCTCAGTCGGGGCAGGACCCCGCTCACGATCAGTGAGGGCATCAGCTGGCTGCTGCAGGACCCGGGTCGGCTTGAGGCCAACCGGTGCTTCATGTGTATCGGCTCCCGTAAAACCGCTGCTCGCGGCCTCGACGCTCGAACGCCGGCGATCTGGATCAGCCGGGGGACCGGGCGAGACGGTCGCGCCCGCCGCGATGCCCCCAAGGTCGGCTGGTGCTGGGCCGGGAACCACCACACATGGCTGGGCTTCGCTTCGACCACCGGTCGCTCCGGTCCCTGAACACCCTCCTGGTGATATGACGCAGCCCCAGCCCGTTGACCGGGCCGATTCGCTGGCTCCCCAGAGTTTGCGGCCTCCTTCAGCTACGGTGACGTCGCAAGCTGCCGCCAGGCGCCACCCCAAGACGCCTACATAGCTGAAGGATTCCGATTAACCAGAACCGACTGCCCTGTAGGTGAATTCGGTGTCAAGGATGAGACGGGGCACGCGTGTGCAGAGTCTGGCTCACAGTCGATACCGCTCGTGGGGGAATCTTTTGGGGAATGAGGGGCCATTTTGGGGAATCTGTGACCATTGCTGACCACTGCCATGAACCAACAAACCCCGGCCTGACTAGGCATTCAACCTTGTCGAACCGGGGTCCCAAAGGGTGTCCGAGAGAGGACTTGAACCTCCATGCCCTATACCGGGCACCAGCACCTCAAGCTGGCGCGTCTACCAATTCCGCCACCCGGACGAGTGGTTTGCCCGGGTTACCCCGAGCGCCTAGACACAATAGCATCATCAAACCGCTGACCGCGAACCGGACGGGAGCCATTGAATCGCATGGCACGATGGGGCGTACCAACCGGCCCGGCAGACAAGGAGTTGCGATGCGTGAACCGCCAACAACCCACATCACATCGGGGTCGTTGCGCTCGCAACTACTAGGCGGTCTGGAGTATGAAACCGGCCGGATCGATCTGCCCTGGACGCTCAGCCACCGGCAGGTTCAGCGGGTGCTCACCGAGCAGGCCGAGCATGGTGGCTGGGAACTGATGCGTTTGCGTCGCTACCGTGACGGCAACCGGCAGGCCTGGATGCGCCGCAAGGTGATCAAGGTGCGTCCCACCTACCTGGTCGAGGGTTAGGCCCTTCCTGCCTCACTTGTTTTCGATGTCGATAACCAGACGTGCCGGTGATTCGAGGGTGCTGATGCAGAAGCCTGCACGATCTTCGACACCAATGAACACCTGGATCATCGCCTCGAACATCGGATCAACGTAGACTCCGGTCACTGCGCCGTGCGCACTATTGTCCTGCAGCGCCCGCACGACGTCCTCGCCAGCGCCCGGCATCGCGATGCCCTGCAAGTTCACCCGCAATGTCGCCTCGCCGGACAGTTCGACGGGATCACCCTTGCCCTGGGTGCGCGGGTTGGCGTCGTACTCAGCCCACCAGTAGAGGTCAGCGGCCTGGCCCCCGGTGAATTCGATCACCACTCGGTCGTAACCCTCATGGGCGCCCACCCGTACCTCGGCGACCTGGAAGTCCAGACCATAATCGGCCGGCTGGACACTGGTCGGCGCATCAGCAAACGGCCCCTGAGCAGCGGGTTCCGTACTGGTTGGCGTGGTGGTGGTTGGCTGTGGTGCAGTCGTGGCGGGCGAACCAGTGGTGGCGTCAGGGGAAGTAATCGTCGTGCCCGGCGCTGGCTCGGGATCATCGCCGCCGCACCCGGAGGCTAGCAGAACCACAGCAGCGGCCGCAGACAACAGAATTCGGGCTCTCATGACGCCATTTTATGCCTGATTTCCCCGGTGTGACAGTGGCTGATGGGTGGGCGAGGGGCCGTGTCCCAGCCTTGTGCATGGGACCAGCCAACTCGGAGAGTTCAATCTCGGGTGTTGTCCGAGCCAACTCCTGTTGAGGTCGGCTTGAATGATTCAGACTTCAGGGCATCGGTCGAAACTACTTCCACCTTGTTTCGTTCGAGAGCAGCCTTTAGCTCGGCGCTTGGTTGTCGGCTTGTCACCAGGGTGTCGATGATCTCCACCCCTCCCAGGATGAACGGGCGTACTCTCTCGAACTTGGAGTGGTCCGCGACTAGAACGACGCGCTTGGACCAGCTGAGTAATCGTCGGCGCAGCGCTGTCTCGTCCAAGTCGTGGTAAGAGATGCCCTGACGCGCAGAGATGCCGCCGCACCCGAGGATGAATATGTCCACGTGGATCGGTTGGCCATGATCGAAGATGGACCCGGCAACCAAGGAGCCTTCTGAGTTCATTCGTCCCCCAAGCACGATTACTGTGCTCTTGGATTCGGTGAACTTCAGTGCCGCGCGCAATGATGTGGTCAGGACTGTCAAATCGTCTCGATCAGCCAGCACGGCCGCGGCCGCGGTGCAGGTGCTGCCGACATCAATCGCCACTACGTCCCCTGGGTGCACAAGCGTGTCGACTGCACGGGCGATATCGGACTTCTCTGCGCTCATTGTTCGAGATCGCGAGTCTGGGGACGCTCTGAGCGTGGCCCCACCATGGACGCGACGCACCAAGCCCTCTCCGTCGAGGAAGCTCAGGTCGCGACGAACTGTCATGTGCGAGACTCCGAGCTCTTCGGCGATAATCGCCACATCGACCTCGCCAGTCCTGGCGACCTGGCTGAGAATGTATTCACGCCGGGCCTGCACAGTCCTATTGCTCGGTTGGGCCGTCATGTCACCTCCTCAAGTTCTGTCGCATGGTCTCTAGACCCATCGCCGCTCTAGGGTCTCACTGGGCATTTCACGTAGTGATAACACAGAGGAGCCACACACGTAGATGCCCATGAGTGAACCTTCCGTCCAGCCGAACACAACACCGATCGCTCGTGCGCACGCCTAGACGCAGTTCCCGGTCTTGTCGACCCACGAGTTCGAGGATGTTCGTGCGATCCATTCTAGTCTGAATCCAAGATATCTGATCGAACGAACACAAGACAGATTCAAGTCTTGTGCGAGCAAACTCTAGACGGTCGCATGCGTGGGTGTTACGCTCATGCAAATGTGTTCGTTCGCACACTCCGCTCAGTGTTGACCAAGGAGGTTGCAGTGTTCAAGACGATCCGCCGCAGGTGGGCTAGGGCCGGGATAGACGTGCCATGAGGAGGGTCCTGAATCTGCTGGACAAGGCTTTGATTGCCGTTGCTGGAACATTGCTCGCGGCCGTCACCTTCACGGTTCTCTTCCAGGTCACGATGCGTTACGTCTTCAATGCGCCGACATCCTGGTCCGAAGAACTGGCGACGTTGTTGTTCGTCTGGCTGGTCATGATCGGGATCCCCCCAGTTTTGAGGCATGGCCAGCACATCAAGGTCGACGTGCTTGCCGAGTTGCCTATAAAGGGGATCGAGCGAACTCTCAACGTCCTGGGAAATATCGTGTTCGCGGTCGTGTTCGCGGTGCTCGGATTCTACGCTATCCAGTTGATGCCTTCCGCCAACAGGCAGTTGCTCACGGGGATCTCTCGCGCTTTGGGGATGAACATCCCTATGAGTGCCATCAACTGGGCAGTTCCTATCGGATCGGTCTTCACGGTCGTGTACGCAATTGAACAAATCATTGCGCCGCTGCCGAGCAGTGTTACGGAAGGGTAGAAGGTAATGCCAGTTGCACTCTTCGGCTTGTTCGTCCTACTCCTGGCGCTCGCGGTGCCTGTCGCGGTGGCAATGGGTGCTGCCGCCATGGTGAGCATTTTTGCCAGTGGCATCCCTTTGGAGATCACTGCGCAGCGCTTGATCGCCGGCCTCAGTTCGTTCCCACTGTTGGCTATTCCGCTATTCATTTGGTCGGGCAGCATCATGAACCGCGGGGGAATCACCCGACGGTTGATCGACTTCGCCTTCGCTTTGGTTGGATCCATGAAAGGAGGACTTGCTGCCGTCAACGTAGTCACGAATATCATCTTTGGCGGGGTGTCGGGCTCCGCTGTCGCGGATGCTGGAGCAATTGGCCGGATCATGATCCCCGACATGGTGAAACGCGGATACACGAGAGGTTACGCGGCTTCAGTGACGGCAACGGCCGCCACGGTGGCACTCTTGATTCCGCCGAGCATCGACCTGATTCTTTATGGCGTTACCGCGCAGGTCTCGGTGGGATTGCTGTTCCAGTGGGGTCTCGTGGCTGGACTTTTCCTTGGCGCAGTCCTGATCCTCACGGCCTATCTGACGGCACGGAAGGCCGGTTACCCGTCTGAACGGCGCTCTACTCGTCAGGAAGTGCTGTCTTCAGGGTATAAGGCCCTACCGGCGTTGCTGGTGCCCGTTGTTGTTATTGGTGGGGTGCGCTTCGGTGCGTTCACCCCAACCGAAGGCGGGGCAGTAGCAGTTTTGGCGGGTGTTCTGGTCGGTGCCTTCGTCTATCGTGGTCTGAACTGGCAGGCGTTTAGAAAGTCTATTGTTGAGAGCGTAGTTCTCAGCGTCGCAATCATGTCCATCCTGGCGTTCGCGCAAGTCTATTCGTGGGCAATCGTTACTAGTGGGATTGCCAGAAGTCTTCAGCAGTGGGCCCTGTCCGTGACCGATTCACGAGTGCTAATGCTGCTGGTCATCGTCGTGGTGCTAATGCTGATCGGTACTGTGTTGGAAGGCAGCGCGGCGATTCTTATTTTCACGCCCCTGTTGCTGCCGATCGCGGTCGGTGTCGGGGTGGATCCATTGCACTTCGGAATCATCGTCGTGGCAGCGATGACATTCGGTCTGATCACGCCACCCGTGGGGTTGACGCTCCTCATCGCATCGTCAATTGCCGACATTCCAACGCATCGAGCGTTGAGGGAATTTATCCCCTGGTTCGTTGCTTGCATGATCTGTCTTGCGCTGTTCACCTATGTTCCCCTGGCATTCTATTAGCTTGATAATTCGAGCAATTAACAACATGGAGAAAAAATGTCATTCAAGAAATTGGGTATTTCACTGATCAGTGCGTTGGCGCTGGTATCGCTCGCGGCCTGTGGTGGCTCGTCCGATGCAGACCCTGCTGCCCCGGACGAAACGGGCGCAGGTGTCGAGTCTCTTAGCCTGTCTCTGGGCCACTCCTATGGAATCGACAGTCTTCAGAATCGCGCTGCGGAAAGATACGCAGAGCAGGTCGAAGAAGCAAGTGGGGGTGCCGTTCAAATCCAAGTGTATCCGAGTTCCCAGCTCGGTAGCTGGGAGGAGATGCAGGAGGGTCTCGAGATCGGCACTGTGGATATCCTCATTGAGTCTGTTGGAACACTGGAGAGGTATACGCCTCGCGCATCCATTGAAGGCGTCCCATTCCTGTATGAGGACACCGACCACCTCTTCGAGGTTTGGGATTCGGAATTGGGTCAGGAGATCCTGGACGTACTCGAGGATGAGACTGGCTTCAAGCTCATCGGGGGCATGTATTTTGGGCAGCGCATCTTGAACACGTCACGCCCAATCGAGAGCCTGGATGATCTGGCTGGCCTCAAACTCCGGGTTCCGCCGCAGCAGACCTATATCGACACTTGGGCTGCCCTCGGCGCCAGCCCGACACCAATGTCCTTGAACGAGGTGTTCTCTGCCATTGAACAGGGCGTTGTCGAGGGTCAGGAGAACCCCGTCGATGTCGCTCGATTCGATTCCTTCTACGAAGTCGCGCCATACATCACGAACACTTCGCACTTGATGGGCAATTTCCACTTCCAGATGTGGGGAGCGTCGTTTGATGGCTACTCATCGGAAACGCAGGAGTTGCTCCTGGCTCAGGCAGAGGAAGTCTCCGCCTGGTATCGCGAAGCCGCCCTGGAAGAAGAAGACGAAAACATCGCCTTCCTGGAGGAAAACGGTGTCACCTTCTTTGATGTGGACCGCAGTGAATGGCGGGAAAGGGTCCTTTCGGTGTATGACGGGCTCGACCCCCAGGTCGCCTCTTGGGTCGAAGAGATCCAGGGCATGGGCGGCCAGTGATGCAAAGGATCATTGTCCTCGCGGACGACTTCACAGGGGCGACTGATATCGGTGGAGCATTCGCCGATACGGGCCGCGCGGTGCGCCTGCACCTGACCAACGCGCGGCAGGCCGCCTCTGTGGAGTCGCCCGCTGAGGGCAGCCCCCCGGTCGAGATCTTCGCGATGAAGATCCGATCTTGTCCGGCGCAGGAAGCCCTGGCAGCTGTGAATGCATGCCTGGATGCCATTGGATACGACCGGAGCAACGATCAGGTCTATTACAAGTACTGCTCCACGTTTGATTCGACCAGTGAGGGAAACATCGGGCCCGTCCTCGACGCCCTGCTCGCTCGCACAGGTGCACATTCCTCATTGGTTGTTCCAGCATTCCCTGATAACGCCAGGACGCAGTACCTCGGTTACCTATATGTGGGGGAGGAACTGCTCGCGGAATCCCCCATGGCGACGCATCCCATCAACCCCATGCGTGACTCGTCTGTGTTGCGGCTACTCGCTGCCCAAAGCGAGTCTGTGGTCCGGTTGGTGCCATGGTCAGAGGTTCGTGGCCCGAATCTGCACGAGAGGCTCACTGGGAACCCGGAGCGGCCCGAACTGTTGGTGGCTGACGCCCTGGACAATCAGGATCTTTCCGTTTTGGCGCACTCAATCCAGACCCATCGACTGGTGAGTGGTGGTTCTGGTCTCGCCCAGAACTACCCGGTGATCGGACCGCCGGCGAGACTCGACATGGGTCCGCTGGCCTCCAACGGCAGAGTGATCATCGTGGGCAGCCAATCAAGTGCCACCCAGAGGCAATTGGTCAGCCTGCAGAGGATGCAGGGTCTGCTGGTACTCGAACTGGACCTTGATGCCAACAGGGACGATGAAGAGATTCGCATTGATCGCTGGCTTGGTGAAAACCTCCGGCCAGGCCGGATGCTCTTGGTGAAGCGACCCGATGCCCGGTTCGATGACGTCCCGGGACACCCGCAGAGAATTGAGCAACTACTGGGAAAGGCAGCAGAGTCGGCCTATCGCCATGGCGTAAGAGAGTTCATCGTAGCCGGCGGCGAGACGGCAGGTGCTGTCACGCATGCCTTGGACGCTCGTCAGTTAAGGATCGGGGCGGAGATTGCTCCGGGAGTGCCATGGTGCCGCGTGGCCCTGGGTAACGGCGACGAAGTCAGCATGGCCCTCAAATCAGGCAACTTCGGGACTGAGAGTTTCTTTAGCGAGGCATGGGAGGTTCTCGACAAGTGAGCACTACAGAACTGCTGGAATTGGCAAGGGGATTGGCTGAGCGAGGCTATTGCCCAGGTGGCAGCGGCAACGTGTCCTGGCGCGATAAGGATGTTGTCTATATTTCCAGAACCGGAGTGGACCTCGCCGAGCTAACCGAGGATGACCTTGTCAGATGTGAGGTCGACTGGAACGAGTTCGTAGCGGTCGGCGATTTCCGCGGTGCGTCGAAGGAGATACCGATGCATATTGCCGTGCATGCCCGATCAGAAAATCAGAATGGTTTCGTCGCCCACGTGCATAGCCCCCTCGGGGTAGCGATGTCCTGTCTTGAGCCGTTTTCCGGCGAGTCCGCGATACCACCGCTCACACCCTATTTTGTGATGAAGGTACATCAAGTGCCCATGGTGCAATATGCGGAACCTGGATCGGTCAGCCAGGCTCGCGAGATGCACGAAATGCCCTCACACGTCACCACATTCCTGATGCAGAACCATGGTTTGACTGCCTATGGCTCAACCGCTGGTGCAGCACTGGGCCGGATTCAAGAGGCAGAGGCGACAGCCGGCATCTGGCTCAAGATCCGAAGCCAAGTGGGTCAACGACTTCTCAGTGTGGAAGAAGTCGAGTTGTTGCGCCAGCAATACCCACAGATCGCATGAAACTGAAGGAGCAAAAGAATGTTTACCGATAAGTCGCTCGACTCGGTCTTCTACCGGGGAGGTAGAGGCAGTGTTGGAACCATCGTGCACGGTTCGGGCGTGCGAATCACCGACTCAGATGGACGGGAGTACATCGATGCAATGGGCGGTGTGGCCGTCCAGATTGTGGGCCACGGGAACCCGAGCATTGGTGCGGCCATGGCGGAAGCAGCCAAGGATTATGCCTACACGTACTCGCAGACGTTCACAACAAGGCACCAGAAGAATCTTGCTGAGCGACTAACGACCAGACTCAGTATTCCTGAGGGCGCTGCATATTACTTCGCGAGTGGCGGTTCCGAAGCCAACGAAGTTGCCATGAAATTCGCCCGCCAATATCACATGGTTCGTGGCAACCCTGAGAAGTACAAGGTCATTCGACGGGCTCACGCATATCACGGCAATACCATGGGAACGCTTTCTGTATCCGACCGGCCATCCTGGCGTCAGGACTACGATCCCTATCTCTTCAATTCACCTAGGGTGTCGGGCTGGCGAACCGCGCGGGAGTTGCAGGCCGCCGGCGGTCAGGATGACATCTTGACTGCTCGCGCCCTTGATGAATTGGAGCGTGTCATCTGGTCAGAGGGCCCTCGCACGATCTCGGCGATGATTATTGAACCGGTAAGCGGATCCTCCGTGGCCGGCGCAGAGACGCCCCTCGGCTACCTGAAGGGGGTGCGGGAACTCTGCGATGAGCACGACATCCTGCTGATTTCCGATGAGGTATTCGTCGGCTATGGCAGACTCGGCGCACCGCGTGCGACGCCGCTTTTCGGGATCGAGCCGGACATCCTGGTTCTGGGCAAGGGGCTGGGTTCCGGTTACGCGCCCTTGTCATCCGTAGTGTTGTTCCCCGAGATCTTCTCCGTCCTGGGTGGCCCGAGTGGACGCCATCAGCAGGGCTACACGTTCAGCGGGCTGCCCATGTCGTGCGCTGTGGGGGTTGCCGTCTCCGACTACATCGAGGAGCACCAGTTGTTCGCCGCAGCGGCAGAGCGGGGTGCATCCCTCCATCGCAAGCTCCGCGAGGCCCTGAAGGAATCCGCGTATGTCGGGGATATTCGAGGGCGTGGAATGCTGGTGGGAATCGAGTTCGTGGAGGACAAGGCGAGCTTGAAACCCTTCCCGGAGGAGCTCCAAATTGCCGGGCGTGTGACTCAAGGCTGCCGGGATCGCGGAGTGATCCTGTCGCCAGGTTCACCCCAGATCGACGACTTCCATGGTGGGGACCAGATCCACTTGGCACCCCCCTTCGTAACCAGTGAGGAAGACGTGGACCTGATCGTGAGTGCAATTCGCGACTCGGTGACAGATACGATGTCGTCCGTCGGGTAGGCCATTCGGCCCACCACAGATGGATATCGCGGAGGCGGTTCGGTTGCTGATCGCAACGGGCCGCCACCGCGAGGAGCCGAGTGAGAAGAGGCTGAAGTGAGCACGACCACAGTCGCCAAGCGCCGCAAGGCACTGCTGACCCGCATAGCCGAGCGGGGCGATGCTGATGCAAGGCTGGACACCGCATTCCTGGACGCCTACTTCCAGCATGTGCTGACCGAGGACCTGCTGCGGGCGAATGCCGAAGACCTTCACGGCGCCGTGGCCAACCACCTGAGCCTGGCCGGACGTCGCGAGCCTTGGCAGATCCAGGTACAGGCGTTCACCCCGAATGTGGATACCCACGGTTGGGGGACTGGCGCGACCATCCTTCAGGTCGTCGCCGACGACACCCCCTTCATCGTCGACTCGATCATCGCTGAGCTGGGTCGTCAGGGGCGCCAGATCCGGCTGCTTGCCCATCCGCAACTGCGGGTGGGACGCGACGACCAGGGCAACCTCACCTCGCTCGATGCCCAGGATGGGACACGGGAATCATGGGCGCACGTCGAGTTGGCGGCAATCGCTGATCCGGCGGCGGCCGATGAAATCGCAACTGGGGTGCGGGCAGCGCTGCAGGATGTGGCGCTCGCGGTGGCTGACTGGCAGCCGATGGTGGCCCGGGCCGGAGACATCACGGCCGAGACCGAGGAGGGCACCCAGGAGTTGCTCCAGTGGCTGCCGCAGGACAACTTCCTTTTCCTCGGCTACCGGCAGTACCGGTTCACCGTGCCGAATGGTGATCTCGGAGTGCTGGAATCCGTCCCGGGGACCGGGTTGGGCATCCTGCGTGGCCCTGAGTCGAGGCGGGAACTAACCGGTTCCGCCCTTGCCAGGGCGCTCCGCAAGCAGCAGCTCACCATCACCAAGGCGAATGCACTGTCCACCGTGCGCCGGTCCGAGCGGCTCGATTACATCGGTATCAAGACCTTCGATGCCGACGGCAACGTGAACGGTGAGCACCGCTTCCTGGGGCTTTTCACCGCCCGGGCCTACAACGAATCGATCGAGGCCATCCCGTTCCTGGCAGTAAAGACCCGTGAGGTGCTCGACCAGAGTGGCTTCGAGCCCCGGGGCCACGCGGCCAAGCACCTGCTCAGCGTGTTGCAGACCTATCCCCGCGATGAGGTGCTGCAGGCCGATGCGAACCACCTGAGCAGGATGGTCAACCGCGTTGTGGCCTCCCGACACCACCGCAAGACGATGCTGTTTGCGCGCAATGATGAGTTCGAACGCTTCGTCTCCTGCGTGGTGATGGTTCCTCGTGACCTGTACAGCACCGACGCACTGGAGCGCATCGGGACGATCCTGCTCGACGCCTTTCAGGGTGCCGAACTTGAACACGCGGTCAGCATGCCCAGCTCCCAGGCCAACACGGCGATCGTGCACTTCGTTGTGCGGATGGGCCCCGGTCAGCAGATCCCGGACGCTGACGTTACCGAGCTCGAGGGCTGGATCCGTGGCGCGATCCGCACCTGGCCGGAGGACTGGGAAGGCGCGATGGGCGCCGAGTTCGGCGAGATCGACGGCCACCGCCTGATCGCCAAGTGGGGTCCGGGCCTGGACGAGGCCTACCGGGCGACCCACTCACCAAGGCAGGCGACTCTGGACGTCCGGTACCTGGAGAATCTGGGGACCGACGAATTGCAGGCCAACCTTTACACGCCGCAGGGCGCCCAACCCAATGAACGGCGGTTGCGGCTGTACAGTTCCCGGCCGATCGGGTTGACCGAGGTGCTGCCGAAACTGCTCAGCTTCGGTGTCGACGTGTTCGATGAACGTTCATTCGATGTCGTCCTGCCCGACGGCGCATCCCGATACCTGTTGGACTACGGTCTTGCCGCCGACAGCGCTGAACACTGGGGGACAGCCAGCCGGCCCAGCGGATTCCTGGCAGGTTTCCTGGCTGTCTGGCGCGGCCAGTGCGAGACCGACGGCTTCAACCGGCTGGTTGGTTCTGGTGACCTCACCTGGCCCCAGGTGGTCATCCTGCGGATGATTGCGGCCTATCTCGCCCAGACCACGCAGTACTCCCGCGACTACATCCAGGCAGCACTGACCAGCAACAGCGCGATCGCTGTCGGCCTGGTCGAGGTCTTCGAGGCACGATTCACACCCGACGGCCAGGCCGACCGGGTGAGCGCCGAGCAGCAGGCTGCAGATGCAGTCATCGCCACGCTGGCCGATGTGCCCAACCTTGACCACGACCGGATCATCCGGGCCGCACTGAGCGTGATTCGTGCCGGCCTGCGCACCAACTTCTACCAACCGGTTGGTCAGGACGCGCCCCCCGGCGTGATCGCCTTCAAGGTCGAACCCGAACGCATCCCGCACCTGCTGCCGCCGCGACCCCAGCTCGAGATCTGGGTTTACGGGGCCAGTGTTGAGGGCGCGCACTTCAGGTTCGGACGAATCGCGCGTGGCGGCATCCGTTGGTCGAGCCGCCGTGAGGATTTCCGTACCGAGGTGCTCGGCCTGGTCAAGGCGCAGATGGTGAAGAACTCCGTGATCGTGCCGACCGGTGCCAAGGGCGCGTTCTATCCCAAGAACCTGCCGGATCCGCAACGCGACCCGGCCGCCTGGCGTGAGCAGGGCCGGCAGGCCTACCGTGCGTTCATCACGGCGCTGCTGAGCATCACCGACAACCTGGTCGACGGCGAAACGGTCCACCCCGATCGGGTGGTGCGCCATGACGGGGACGACACCTACCTGGTGGTGGCGGCCGACAAGGGCACCGCGACCTTCTCTGACCTGGCCAACGAGATCGCCGAGGAACACCGTTTCTGGCTCGGTGACGCATTCGCCTCGGGTGGTTCGACCGGTTATGACCACAAGGCCATGGCGATCACCGCACGAGGCGCCTGGGCCTCGGTCACCCGGCACTTCCGTGAACTGGGTGTCGACCCGGCCTCCCAGGACTTCACCGCAGTGGGTGTTGGTGACATGAGTGGTGACGTGTTCGGCAACGGCATGCTGCAGAGCCAGCACATCAGGCTGGTCGCCGCATTCGACCACCGCGACATCTTCATCGACCCTGATCCCGACCCGGCCAGCTCCTATGCGGAAAGGCAGCGCCTGTTCACGTTGCCCAGGTCGTCCTGGCAGGACTATTCGACCGATCTGATCAGCGACGGTGGCGGGGTCTTCTCGCGCAGCGCGAAGGTGGTCCCGATCTCTGCCCGGATGCAGGAGCTCCTGCCGGCCCTGAACGGGGCCGCCGAAGCCACCCCGACAGAGGTCATCCGGGCAATCCTGCAGGCCCGGGTCGACCTGGTCTGGAACGGCGGCATCGGCACCTACATCAAGGCATCCACGGAGCGAAACGAAGAGATCGGCGACCCGGGCAACGACTCGGTGCGCGTCGATGGCAACCAGTTGAACTGTGCCGTGGTCGGCGAGGGCGGCAACCTGGGGGTCAGCCAGCTCGGCCGTATCGAGGCAGCCCAGAACGGAGTGCGCATCAACACTGATGCCATCGACAACTCTGCCGGCGTCGATTCCTCGGACTACGAGGTCAACATCAAGATCCTGCTGAACACTCTGGTGTCCGATGGGAAG
>JBMNPP010000061.1:0-12899 GCA_050943675.1 Brooklawnia sp. | reverse complement strand
GGTGCTTGACAGCGTTCAGTGCGGTGCGCGTAGGGGCGTCAGGATGAGCGACGAGGACGTGCCCGAGTCCAGCTGGGAAGACGCAGAGATCCCCGGCGACGTGCCGGTGCGCTTCGGCGACGGGTCCGGGGACGAGCAGTACCGCACGTGCAGCGAGTGAGGCGGCGAATGCGCGTCGGAGCCGGTGGTCGGGGGCAGCGCCGAGGGGCTCGGTATTAGGATCGTGTTCGTCTGCCCGGAGCGCGGCGTGCACTCCGTCGTCGACCTCTTCGAGGGCTCGCGCTAGAGCGCTGCGGCTCCGCTCCCACTGCGCCTCGCGGCGGGGTCCGCGGGCTGCGTCCAGACTGATCATCAGCCCCGGCAGTGCAGCACAGCCCCGGCGGCGCGCCGACGAGGTCAGGACGGCCAGAACGAGCAAGAAGCGACGCCTGACCAGGGGTTCTTCCGAAGCCGATCAGGTACGAGAAAATGTAGCCCTGCGCATCCCAATAGCCTTGTAGGACTTTTGCGTCACCGGCGTCGTTTCCGTCTGCGCTCAGCGAGATCGTGCCGTTCGTCGCCGAGCCCATGCCAGGGATCGTGTCCGAGGCCATGATGTGTAGCCGGGGGCTGACGAACAGCGAGGCGTGCATGATCCGGTCGGCTGTTGCCGGGTCGCTCTGCTCGGGCGGCATGCCCTCACCGAAGGTCGTGGTTGTCAATTCACCGCCCAGTACCGAGTGGTAGAACTCGACTGCCTGGCGGGCGGTGCCGTCGAACATCAGGTACGGGGTCAGTCCAATCGCCATGATGGCTCCTGTCCGTTCACGGGCGCGGTGCCCTGCGCCCCATTGTGGGTCGCTGACACACCTTCCGGGAGGGTCGACAGTCCAGTTTTCTGCCCGCTGCCTCCAACGGCTGTTGCACCCGCACCGAAACAGGCCTGTGGGCACTGGTTTCACCGACCGCGGAGAAGTAGCCTCGGCGGTACGGAAATGCTCGACCCCTGAGAGGTGGCAGCGAGATGACCGACAGTTACGATTTCATAGTTGTCGGTGGCGGGCCAGTGGGTGAGACCGCAGCCGAGTACGCCATCAAGAACAGTGATCTTTCCGCGGCGATCGTTGAATCGCATCTGCTGGGTGGGGCCTGCTCGTACTACGCCTGCACACCGAGCAAGGCCCTGCTGCGCCCACTAGACATCGCCGAGACCTCGGCAAATCTGGGTGGACTATCCCCCGCCGCAGTGCACGCCGATGGGCTGCTGGCCCGCCGCGACGAGTTCGTCAACAATTACGACGATTCCGGGCAGGTTGAGTGGGCCGAGGGCGTCGGCATTGACGTCATCCGCGGGGTGGGCGCTGTAGGCCCGGATCGCACTGTTCGAGTGGGTGACCGCACGCTCACCGCACGCCGGGCCGTCGTGGTGGCCACCGGCAGCAGCCCCAGCATCCCTGAACCATTGCAGGGGCTGCACCCATGGACCAGCCGGGACGCCACCGGCCTGGTCGAGGTACCCCCACGCCTGGCCATCATCGGCGGCGGACCGGTCGCCTGCGAGGCGGCCCGCTGGCTGGCCGGGCTCGGCGCCCGGGTGACATTGCTGGCCCGCAGCACCCTGCTGGGCAGGGCCGAACCCTTCTGCGGTGAACTGGTCGCCGAGGGTCTGCGGGAAGCGGGTGTGGACGTGCGGCTCGGAACCGAGCTCACCAGTGCCGAGCGTCCCGGTGCGCAACCCACCGGTCTTGGGCGGGTGCACGGCGGCCCCGTCTGGCTACAGGTGGGCAACGACGAGTTCGAAGTGGACGAGGTGCTGGCCGCCACCGGGCGCAACCCTAACCTGGCCGGGATACAACTCGACCCGCAACCTGACTGGCTGCACTTGGTCGGCGACGTCTCAGGTGAGGCACCGCTGACCCATTGGGGCAAATACCGTGCCCGGCAGTTGGGTTTCAAGCTGCGCGCTGAAGCGCTCGGGCAACCCGCCCCGCACCAATCCGGCGATGTTCCCATCCCACAAGTGGTCTTCACCTCACCCCAGGTCGCCTCGACCGGATACACCCTCGCCCAGGCACGCAAGAAGTGGCCAAACGCCCGGGCCATCGATGCCGACCTGACCTCGGCCGCCGGGGCCGGCCTGCTCCGCGACGACGCCGCCGGACAGGCCCGGCTGGTCGTCGACCAGGACGAGGTGCTGCGCGGTGCGACCTTCGTGGGCCCCGAAGTGGCCGAACTCGTCCATGCGGCCACGGTCGCGATCGTGGCGAGCATGCAGCTCGACCAGTTGTGGCACGTGGTGCCGAGCTTCCCGACAAGCAGTGAAATCTGGTTGCGGCTTCTCGAGGCCGACAACTGAACCTGACCACCAGACCAGCAAACCCCAAACGGCTCCAGGAAGTGGACCACTCAAACCCAGCACACCCACGGAGAAACACATGAACGCACCTCAGCGCATCGTCATCATCGGAGGCGGTCTTGCCGGAGCCAAGACCGTGGAAGCCCTTCGCGCCAACGGGCACGCCGGCACCATCACACTGCTCGGTGCCGAAACCCACCTCCCCTATGAACGGCCACCCCTGTCAAAGAGCTACCTCGCGGGCGAAACCCCATTCGATGACGCGGTCGTCCACCCACAGCAGTGGTACACCGAACAGGACATAGATCTGCGGCTGGGCACCCGGGCCACCGGCGTCGACCGCGCTGCACGCACCATCAGCACCCTGGACGGCAGCACACTGCCCTATGACACGCTCGTCCTGGCCACCGGATCAACACCGCGTCGCAGCCGACTGCCGGGTGCCGAGGCCGATGGCGTGTACTACCTGCGCACCAAGGACGACTCGGATGCGATCCGCTCACTGATCACCCCTGACAGCAGGCTGGTCCTGATCGGCGGGGGCTGGATCGGTCTGGAGGTCGCCTCGATAGCCCGCTCGGCCGGCGCCCGGGTCACCGTCCTGGAACTGGCCGAACTACCGCTGGCACACATCCTGGGCAACCAGGTCGCGCAGGTCTTCGCTGACCTGCACCGCCAGCACGGTGTCGACCTGCTGACCAGTGCCGAGGCTGCCGAGATCCTGACCAGCGATGGCCGGGCCACCGGGGTCCGTCTGACCGATGACAGGGAAATCCTGGGTGATGCCGTCATCGTCGGTATCGGCGCGATCCCCAACCTTGAACTCGCTGAGGACGCCGGGCTTGAGCTTGCCTCGGGCGGCGTCGCCGTCGACGCGGCACTGCGCACCTCGGATCCGGCCATCTACGCGGTCGGTGACATCGCGGCCCACGACCACCCGCTACTGGGACGACGGATCCGGATCGAGCACTGGGCCAATGCACTGAACCAGCCGACTGCCCTGGCAGCCACCATCCTCGGGCAGACCACCGAGTACGCCGAGTTGCCGTATTTCTACACCGACCAATACGACCTCGGCATGGAATACCTGGGGCTGGCACCTCACGACGAGGTCGCCGACGTTGTCATCCGTGGCGAACTTGCCCAGCGCGAGTTCATCGCCTTCTGGCGCGACCGGGCCCAGGTGGTGCTGGCGGTAATGGCAGTCAATATCTGGGACGTCATCGACGAGGTCAAGCCCCTGCTCACCGAACGCAGACCTGTTGACCGGGACCGCCTGGCAGACCCCGATGTGCCGCTGAGCGAACTGTGATTCCCGCTGTAGTGCAGCACCGCTGGCAACCCGGGAGCTGACCTTTCAGACCCTGCACCTACTGCGGGACGGTTGATCCGGTCACCGGCTGGCACCCTGGCCTCCCGGCCTGATGTCCGCCTGCCCAGGGCTGGCCGGGTGCCATCCGCTCACTCCGCTAGCATGCCTTTGGCCCCACAGACCGCCGGTGAGGCCTGCGTCGGTGAGAAGGAGAACAAGGTATGGCTGCAGCGAAGAAGCTAGTGATCGTGGGTGCCGCAGGACGCGACTTCCACAACTTCAACGTCTGCTACCGCGACAACCCGGAATATGAGGTCGTCGCTTTCACCGCCGCGCAGATTCCTGACATCGCGGGCCGCAGCTACCCGCCCGAACTGGCTGGCAGCCTCTACCCCAACGGCATCCCGATCCATGAGGAATCCGAACTCACCGAACTCATCAAGACCCACAACATTGATCAGGCGGTCTTCTCGTACTCCGACCTGCCCTATGCGGCAGTCATGCACCTGGCCGCCGAGGCGATCGCTGCTGGCGCCGATTTCGTGCTGCCCTCAGCCGCGCACACCATGCTGCCCTCGACCAAACCAGTGATCGCGATCACCGCGGTACGCACCGGTGCCGGCAAGTCGCAGACGACCCGCTACATCTCGAAGATCCTCAACGACCTGGGCAAGAAGGTCGTTGCGGTGCGCCACCCGATGCCCTACGGCGACCTGGCCCAGCAGGCCGTCCAGCGCTTCGCTGATTACTCCGACCTGGACAAGCACAACTGCACCATCGAGGAACGCGAAGAATACGAGCCCCACATCGACCACGGCTTCATCATGTACGCCGGGGTCGACTATGAGCGCATCCTGCGGCAGGCCGAACAGGAGGCCGACATCATCCTGTGGGATGGCGGCAACAACGACATGTCGTTCTTCTCCCCCGACCTCAACATCGTCATCGCAGACCCACTGCGGGCCGGGGACGAAACCAACTACCATCCCGGCGAGGTCAACATGCGGTTGGCCGATGTCATCATCATCAACAAGTGCGATAGCGCGACTCCCGAGCAGGTGGCCGCGGTGCAGCGGGCGGCCGAAGAACTCAACCCGAGCGCACAGATCCTGCTGGCAGACTCCCCCGTCACTGTCGATGATCCTGCCGCTATCGAGGGCAAGAAGGTGGTCGTGATCGAGGACGGCCCCACCCTGACGCACGGCTCGATGAGTTTCGGCGCAGGGGTGGTCGGCGCCCAGGCCGCCGGTGTCGCTGAAATCGTCGACCCGGCACCCTTCGCTGTCGACTCCATCGCCGGCACCTACGACAAGTACCCCAACGCGCGCGGCATCCTGCCTGCCATGGGATACAGCGCAGCCCAGGTGAGCGACCTCGAGGCGACCATCGAGGCGATGCCCGTCGATGCCGTCGTCGCTGGCACCCCGATCGACATCACCCGGGTACTTGAGGTTTCCAAGCCACTGGTCCGGGCCCGCTACGAACTGCGCCCACACGACCAGGGACGCCTGGAGTCCATCGTGAGTGAGTTCATCGGCGGCTGAATTCCCGGCGACCCCCAGGGGCTGGCCGACTACGCTGGCTGCATGATCTATCGCACCCGTGAGCAGATGGAAACTGACCACCGCGACAACATGCGTGGCGGCGAGGGCACCGTCACCCTCGAACACATCATGGCCAAGGACGAGTTGCTCGGCCACGGCCGGCTGTTCGCCTTCATGACAGTGCCAGTGGACGCCACGGTGGGCCTCCACCAGCACGACAACGAGCAGGAGTACTACCTGATCCTGTCCGGCCACGGCCGCTACCAGCACGATAACGACTTCTACGACGTCGGCCCCGGCGACCTGGTTTCAGTGGACGACCACCACAGCCACGGCCTGGTGAACACCGGCGAAGAGCCCATCGAGGCCATCGCATTGATCCTGAACACCTGACAAGGGTGCGCAATCGTTGGCGCTCAGCAAGCACGTCCCGGAGTCGGCGGTATGGGTTCCGAGCCAACGATTACACATTCCTGCCCCAGCCGGGACCGGCCATTCGCTGGCGGGCAGGGGTGGCCTAGGGTGGGGCCATGGCCCATGACGTGATCCTCACTGCCGAGGAGTTCGTGGCGCATGTCCGCAACCGCACTGATTACTTTGAACCGAATGCGCCGCTGCGCGCCGAACTGATCACCGGCACCGACGGTAGCCAAGAGGGCTACGTGAACCAGGTGGCCCGGGTGGTCGACCAGGGCAGCGGGCGTTCGGTGATGGTCAAGCAGACACTGCCCTTCGTCCGTCGTGCCCTCGAACTCACCCACGGCAAACACGGTGTCGTCTCGCAGCACGCCATCCCGATGGAACGTTCGTCCCTCGAGGTTGAGGCGTTCGAGCTGTGGAATGGCCTGACACCGCATTCGGCGCCTGTGGTTTACGACCATGATCCTGACCGTTGCATCACGATCATGGAAGACCTGCATGCGATGAAACTCGCCAGGTTCGAGTTCTCCCGGTTGCGCGAGTTCCCGCATTTTGGACGCCAGATGGGCGAATTTCTGGCACGAAATGCCTTCTACACCTCAGATTTCACGCTGGCCTCGGGTGACCGGCTGATGCTGGCCCGGCGGTTCATGAAACCGGCCTTCGACGAAATGTATGAACGCGCATTCTTCGACTGGCCATATTTCAGTGGCCGCCGGGTTCCCGAGGACGCCCCGATCCAGGCCGAACTGGACGCCTTCATCGGTGATCCCAAGATCCGCAGTGCCATCCTTGGCCTGCGGCACACCATGATGAACCGGATGCAGTCGCTGATCCACCGCGACTTCCACACCTCCAATATCTTCGTCAACGCCGAGCGGGTGACGGTGATCGATGGTGAGGCGGCTGGCTGGGGTCCGCCGTCCTATGACATCGGCACATTGATCGGCAACCTGATCAACAGTTGCCTGTCGTTGCAGCTGCGTGAAGAGGTCAGCTGGCCGCAGAAGATCGTCTACGAGGACTACCTCATCGATGTGGTTCGGCAGATAATGATCGGCTTCAACCAGACCTTCAGCGAGGCCTGGCAGGCACACGCCAAGCCCGAATACTGCCAGACACCCGAATACCTCGAATCCCTGCTCATCCAGACCCTGCAAGAGGCGATCGGTTACGCCGCGATCATCGCAATCGACATGAGCACCGGGCCGGGGCTGTGTTACGAGTTCCGCAGCCTGCCGCCACACAACCGGGCCACTGCCCAACGCCTGACCATCTTCACCGCGCGCGAGATGATGGTGCGGCGCCACACCTTCACCTCCATCGACCAGCTCACCGACCTGTTCAAGCAGATCAAGAACGCCTACCGGATCAGCGACTCGATCACTGCCGGTCTCGGGCTGGGATAGCGGCTTATCGTGGGGGCGTGGCTTCCTCCATAGCGTCCCTCACCCTGTCCACCAATGAGTGGCCAGTGACGCGCACCAGGCAGCCATGACCAGCCGAGGCGAACCACGCAGCACGCTGTGGCTGGGGCTCCCGGTCGGTTTGCTGGCCGCGCTCATCGGGCTACTGCCCTGGCTGGTCACCGGTGCATCGCTGCCCCTGCAGAATCTATGGGCCGAACCAACCCTGCCCGAACAGATGCCGTGGGCCGGGCTGCCGATCAGCCAGTACTACGTGCCCCAGGTGTTGGCGCTGCTGATGATCGGGTCGGCGCTGGCCGGACTGGCGGCCCGGGCCCTGCGCACAACCGATGGGGCGCCCACCAGTTGGCAGATCTGGCTGGGGGCCAGCCTGCTGCAATTGGCGGCCATCAGCCAGGTGTTCATGGTGCTGGGTAACGGCCTCGACCTGGCCAACCGCGGGCCGGGCAGTCGCTCGGCCCTCTACTGGGTTGGCATGCTGGGCGTCACCCTGGGTTCGTGGGGCCTGGCAACGCTCGCCTTCTGGATGATCTCGCGCGGCTCCCGGCCTGCCTTCGCCATCGGGATCGCCATCGCAGCGGCACCCCTGCGTGTCTGGGTCCGCACGGCCTTCCTGGTGCGAATGTACCCGTGGGACCTACCGCCGGGCCTGTACACCGCGATGACCTGGCTGGCTGCCCTGGCGGTCGGCGGCGCACTGGGCTACTGCGGTTGGCGTGAACGGCAGGCACTGTGGGCCTGGATCGCCTGCCCGGTGCTGATGGTGCTGGGGCCGGGGCTGCTCGAATCGTTGACCTGGGGCTTCAGTTCCGCCCGGGCCACCCAGGGCAACTTGTTCGAGATGCTCGGCCAGGGTCTTGATGGCTTCCTGCCGGGTGCGGTGGCGGCTGTGCTTCCCATGCTCGGCGGGCTGTGCCTTGGTGCGCTGATCGGGGCGCTGCGGCTGGCCAGCACACCCCCTGGCGGCCCATCCCGCGACAGGCTGGGTGACAATGACCACATGAAGCCAAGCATCCGCGCCGCCTTCGCTGCCGCACCCCGCGCCAGGTTCCTGCCGGCCAACCAGCGCGACCTGGCCGATTGGGATGCCCCGCTTCCCATCGGGCACGGGGCAACCAACTCCCAGCCCAGCACCGTCGCCGAAATGCTGCAGTTGCTCAATGTCGAGCCCGGCCAGCGCGTCCTGGACGTCGGGGCCGGCTCCGGCTGGACGACCGCGCTGCTGGCCCACCTGGTTGGTCCCGAGGGCCGGGTGCTGGGGGTCGAGCGCATCGCCGAACTGCTGCCTGCCGCCCAAGAGGCGATCACCGACTGGGATTGGGCGAGCATCCATCTGGCCGAACCGGGCCAGCTCGGGCTACCTGACCAGGGCCCATTCGATCGCATCCTCGTCTCGGCCATGGCCGACCAGGTTCCCACTGAACTGGTCGCCCAGTTGGCTGACGGGGGCATCATGGTCATCCCGGTGGACTCGGTGATGCTGCGGGTGTTACGCCACCCGGACGGCACCACAAGCACCACCCGGCATGGGCAGTACCGCTTCGTGCCGCTGGTGCGGTGAGTGTGGACCAGCGGTACGCTGCCATGGCCGCAAAACAGTGGTGCATCGCCGCCCCGGTGGCTAATCTCGAAGGTGGGCGGCAATCGCAACAGCGAAAGGTAGGGGCTTTGGCATGCGAACAATGCAGCGACTGACAAGGGCTTACCGCAATGCGAAGCTGGTCGAATTCGACTCGACCTCAAGGTTCATCATCATGAGCGATTCGCACCGGGGAGACGGCAGCCTGTCCGACGAATTCACCAAGAACCGGCATGTATTCGTGGCCGCGCTCAACTACTACTACGACCGGGGATACACACTCATCGAGGCTGGCGACAACGACGACCTGTGGGAGTGGCCGAAGTTCCGGCACATTGTCAAGGCCAACCCCCTTTCGTTCTCGACACTGCGCCGCTTCCACGACGAGGACCGCTACCTGCGCATGTACGGCAACCACGACATGCAACTGGCCGACCGCGACTTCGTCGCCAGCCACCTGACCACCATGCGCGACCACCTGACCGGTGAGCAGACACCCCTTTTCACCGACATTGAGGTGCACGAGGCCATCCTGCTCAAGCACCGCGAGACCGACCAGGAAGTGTTCGTGGTACACGGCCACCAGGGCGACTTCGCAAACGACCAGGCCTGGCGGGCCTCGATGTTCACCTTCCGCAACTTCTGGCGATACCTGCACGCCCTGGGCATCCGCAGCCCAACCAGCCCCACCCGAAACAGCTTCAAGCGGCACAAGGTTGAACGCAACTACGCCCGCTGGATCCGCCGCCATGGTGTCGCGCTGGTGTGCGGGCACACCCACCGCGAGCGCTACCCGCGCAAGGATGATGCCCCCTACTTCAATGCGGGCTCATGCGTCTACCCCAACTACATCACCGGGCTGGAGATCGCCAACGACCGGATCAAACTGGTTACCTGGCGGGTCGAACCGGACGCGAACGCCTACCTGCATGTCGCCCGCCGGGTGCTGGCCGGTCCACGTCCGTTGAGTGACTTCGATAGCAGGCCCGACCCGACCCCGGCGCGCCGGCCTGCCAGGACACTGGACTGGACGGTCCTGGAGAACGAGAACGGACGGCGTCGCATGCGCTGAGTCGGCTCAGTGCGGGTCGGCACCGGCTGCCAGCAACCGCTGGCGGGAACGAAGGGTCAGCACCACAGCCAGGGCCCACGGCACCACCTGGCTGCCCATCGCGATCCGGAACGCGAACGGTCCCGGATTCGCCCCACCAACCAGCCCGAGCAGCAGCCCGATCACACCGATTTGCACGATCGCTGCCAGGAAACCCCCGACGATCACGAGCCCCGAACCGGTACCCATCCGCTCGGGTGGCATGAAGGTGCGGTTGATATCGAAGGCAATATTCGACGCTGGTGAACACATCGCGAGCACGATCATCAAGGCCACCAACAACCAGGACGGGGCCGAGCCCGGCCACACCAGCACTATCGCCCACATCGCCATCGTCAGTACCGAGACGCTGAGCGCCAGGTAGGTGCGGTAGGCCGACAACCGCTGGGTCAGGATGCCCATGATCGGACCGATCACCATGCTGGCCGCCACGAAGATGCTCATCATGGAGCCGGCCTGCGCCTCACTGAGGCCCTGACCCTGGGTCAGGTACGGGAAGCCCCACATGAAGCTGAAGATCAGCTGAAAATAGGCGGTCGACATGTGGATGAAGAAACCGAGTTGCGCACCAGGCAGCCTGAGCACCTCGCGGAGCCCGAGCGCACCCGCGCGTCCTGGCGCTGTTGTGGTCCGGACACCGGGCGGCGCATCGCGGACGAAAAGCCAGTTGATCACCAGACCGCCATAACAGGCCGCTGCAACCACCAGGAACGACGGGGTCCACCCGGCACCACTCAGCATCCGCACCAGCGGTACCGCCGATGCCCACTGCCCCAGCTGCCCAGAGACCGAGCTCACCTGGGTGAGCAGCGGCACATGTTTGGGTGCGAACCAGGCCGGGATCAACCTGATCGCCGAGATCCAGATCATGGCGTCCCCGCCACCGATCAGCACCCGAGCGGCCAGCCCCAGCGGGAAACTCGACGCGAATGCCAGCCCCAACTGGCCGGTTGCCATAATGAAGGTGCCGATCGCGATGGTGCGTCGGCTGCCCAACCTGTCCAGCAGCATGCCCGCCGGGATCTGCATGCTGGCGTACACGATCATCTGGACGATCACGAAGATGCTCATGAGGGTGATCGGGCTGCCGAATCGTTCAGCAGCGTAGGCGCCGGCCACCCCGAACGAGGTGCGCGAGAACATTGCAGTGATGAACGCAAGTGTCCCGGCTAGCCACACCACCCAGGGACGCCAACCAGTAGCGGGGGCTTTGGAGATGGCCATTCGGCACCTTCCTGGGCGGGACGGGGGTGGTCGGCGTCATCCTATCCAGAACGGCTGATGCCCTGCACAGTGACGTGACCGGCCCCGCCCGCGGCCGGTCAGCGCTTCTTGTAGAGGTTCTTCGACTGGTAGATCGGCTCGCTGGTCACCTGGACGCCCAGGTTGCGGAATATCCCCTCGTCAACCGAGCCCAGGATCACGGTGGTGTGTACGTCGCAGCCGCGCAGTTTGTGCAGTTCGGCCAGCGCCCGGGCGGCGTTGGCATCAGTGTTGCCACTGACTGACAGGGCGATCAGCACCTCATCGGTGTGCAGGCGCGGGTTGCGGCTGCCCAGGTGCTTGGTCTTCAGGGTCTGGATCGGTTCGATGGTTTCGGGTGCGAGCAGTTTCACCCGCTCGTCGATGCCGGCCAGCGCCTTCAGTGCGTCCAGCAGCATCGCTGAACACGCGCCCAGCAGTGCTGAAGTCTTGCCGGTGACGATGCGTCCATCGGGCAATTCGATCGCTGCAGCTGGCGCCTTCGTCCGCTTCTCGACCTCGAGCGCTGGCACCACTACCGGGCGGTCCTCACGCACCAGACCCATGCTGCTCATCAGGAGGGCGATGCGGTCGGATTCTGCTGATTCGAGCTCTTCGCGACGCTCTGCCACCAACGCCTTGTAGTAGCGCCGGATGATCTCCTGCTTGGAGGCTGCCTGGCAGACCTCATCATTACTGATGCAGAAGCCCGCCATGTTCACCCCCATGTCGGTGGGTGACTTGTACGGTGAGTGCCCCAGAATCTGTTCGAACAACCTGTTGAGCACCGGGAAGACCTCGACGTCGCGGTTGTAGTTGACCACCTGCTCGCCGTAGGCGGCCAAGTGGAACGGATCGATCATGTTCACGTCGTCCAGGTCGGCGGTGGCCGCCTCATAGGCCAGGTTCACCGGGTGGTCCAGTGGCAGGTTCCAGATCGGGAAGGTCTCGAACTTCGCGTAACCGGAGGTGAGGCCGCGCTTGTGGTCGTGGTACAGCTGCGACATGCACAGCGCCATCTTGCCGCTGCCGGGGCCCGGCGCGGTCACCACCACCAGGTCGCGGGTGGTCTCTATGTACTCGTTGCGGCCGAACCCGTCATCGCTGACGATCAGCCCGACATCGTTGGGGTAGCCCTTGATCGTGAAGTGCCGGTAGACCTTCAACCCCGAACGCTCGAGCCGTCGCTTGAAGTTGCGGGCGGCCCGGTTGTCGTCGGCGGCGTGGTTGATCACCACACTGCCGACATACAGGCCCGAGGCCCGGAAGGCATCGATCAGGCGCAGCACATCGGCCTCATAGGGGATCCCCAGGTCGGCGCGGAGCTTGTTGTTGGCCAGGTCGTGGGCACTGACGACCACCACGATCTCGACGTCATCAGCCACGGTTTCCAGCATGGCGATCTTGTTGTCGGGGGTGAATCCTGGCAGCACCCGTGCGGCATGCATGTCATCGAAGAGCTTGCCGCCGAATTCCAGGTAGAGCTTGCCGCCGAACTGTTTGCGCCGGGCCAGGATCTGCTCGGTCTGGAGGGTGATGTACTTCTCGCGGTCAAACCCGATGGACGCCATGGACTCCCCTACTCTGTTGCCCCGCAGGATCATATCCCGCCCGGCCGCAACCCCTGGAACCGCATGGCGTTCCACGACCAAAGTACGACTGGAACGCCCCACTCTGATCAGCTATCGCCACCGGCAGGCAAGTGCGATCAGGCCAGCAATGGCAGGTAGGCCACCACCACGCTGATGGTCACCATGCTGACCATCGTCGAGGCCGCCACGATACTGGCAACCATCTCGGTATCGCGGTCGTATTCGAGCGCCAGCAAGAAGGTGTTCACCGCACTGGGCATCGACACCGCGAGGAAGATCGACTGCAGCACCAGGCCACGCAGGCCGAACAGCCACATCAGACCGAGCGCGATCAGCG
>JBMNPP010000060.1:0-13075 GCA_050943675.1 Brooklawnia sp. | reverse complement strand
CCTCCTGCCACCACGCGATCGTGTAGCCCGCATCAGGGGGGTGGCGAGGCGGGCGCCCCCTCGGCGTCCCGGCCGACCTGGATTATGGGCATGTCCAGGCCGTGCCCGACCAGTTCGATGCGGACCGGATCGGTGATCGGCTCAGGGTCGGTGGGGCAATCGATGCCGAGCGGGGTCACATTGGGGGAGTGGGCGGCCGCAGGTGGGCTGTCGGCTGCCTGCGGGAGGCTGCTGGGCCTTTCGCGGACCAGGCCATGGATGAGCAGACCCAGCAACAGGGCGAGAACCACCGCTCCGATGGCGATCAGTGTCCTGGGTTTGGTCATCGCCTCCGGTCCTCCCCCGATGGTCGGATGGGTGTCCACCGTGCGGCTGACCCGCACAGACGATAGCAAAGATCCTCCTGGGCCCCAGGGTCTTGTTTCGGGCGGGCAGCTGTCCATAGCCCACCCCGGATTGACCCCCCAACTTGGGCCCGAGTACTCTTGAACGGCATTGTGATCTGCGTTGCCCCAGACCTAGCGGGCGGCGTGCGCGGGACCACCGCAACTGATCATGACGCATCGAACCGAACACTTACACCAGCAATCGGAGCCCTACTACATGACCTCCTCCACTGAGGCCTCGAACAAGGTCGCAATCGACGACATCGGCACACCGGAAGCCTTCGAGGCCGCGGTCGATTCAACAATCAAGTACTTCAACGACGGGGACATCGTCACCGGCACCGTCGTAAAGGTAGATCGGGACGAGGTCCTCCTCGACATCGGCTACAAGACTGAAGGCGTCATCCCCTCCAAGGAACTGTCCATCAAACACGATGTCGATCCCTTCGACGTCGTCGAGGTGGGTGACGAGGTTGAAGCCCTCGTCCAGCAGAAGGAGGACAAGGAAGGCCGTCTGATCCTGTCCAAGAAGCGCGCGCAGTACGAGCGCGCCTGGGGGACGATCGAGAAGATCAAGGAAGAGGACGGTGTGGTCAACGGCACCGTCATCGAGGTCGTCAAGGGCGGCCTGATCGTCGACATCGGCCTGCGCGGCTTCCTGCCCGCCTCACTGGTCGAGATGCGCCGCGTCCGCGACCTGCAGCCCTATGTCGGCCAGGAGCTCGAGGCCAAGATCATCGAGCTGGACAAGAACCGCAACAATGTGGTGCTCAGCCGGCGCGCCTGGCTCGAGCAGACCCAGTCCGAGGTTCGCCAGTCCTTCCTGCACCAGCTCGCCAAGGGCCAGATCCGCAAGGGTGTGGTTTCCTCGATCGTCAACTTCGGCGCCTTCGTCGACCTTGGCGGCGTGGACGGTCTGGTGCACGTCTCCGAGCTCAGCTGGAAGCACATCGACCATCCCAGCGAGGTCGTCGAGGTTGGCCAGCCGGTCACCGTCGAGGTGAAGGACGTCGAACTCGACCGCGAACGGGTTTCGCTGTCGCTCAAGGCGACCCAGGAAGACCCGTGGCAGCTGTTCGCACGGACCCACCAGATCGGCGAGATCGTGCCCGGCAAGGTCACCAAGCTGGTGCCCTTCGGTGCGTTCGTGCGCGTCGAGGATGGCATCGAGGGTCTGGTGCACGTCTCCGAGCTGGCCGAACGCCATGTCGAGATCCCCGAGCAGGTGGTGTCGGTGGACGACGAGGTCATGGTCAAGATCATCGACATCGACCTGGACCGTCGGCGCATCTCGTTGAGCCTCAAGCAGGCCAACCTGGGCGTCGACCTGGCTGCCGACGACTTTGACCCGTCGCTGTACGGCATGACTGCCAGCTACGATGACCAGGGCAACTACATCTACCCCGAGGGCTTCGATCCGGAGACCAACGAGTGGAAGCCCGGCTACGAAGAGCAGCAGGCAGCCTGGGAGGCGCAGTACGCCGAGGCGCAGGCCCGCTGGCTCGCGCTCAAGAAGCAGGCCGCCGAGGCCGAGGAGTCGGCCGTCGAGGCTGCACAGGTGGCATCCACCGAGTACTCCTCGGTGCATGAGGATGTGCCGGCCGAGGGTTCGCTGGCCTCCGATGAGGCGCTGCAGGCACTGCGCGACAAGCTCACTGGCAGCAACTGATTCGATCAACCCTGCAAAGGGGGCCCTGGACTGGCGTCCGGGGCCCCCTTTTGTGGTATTTCCACCCGGGCACCCCCCTCTGCGGCAGGGCGGTAATCTGTCGTGAATGGGCACACAGCCATGAAGGAGCCAGTGATGCTGACACCCGGGATCTGGCCGATCCTTGACCATGATGATGACCCCGCCGATGTGATCTCGCCGCTGATGGCCGGGCAGACCGGTGCGCAACTGCCTGCCCGCGCAGTGTTGGCGATCCTCGGCGATGGGGTCGCCAGACACGCCGCCGCCGAGCAGTTGCCGCAGACCGGTGCGCAACTGCCTGCCCGCGCAGTGTTGGCGATCCTCGGCGATGGGGTCGCCAGACACGCCGCCGCCGAGCAGTTGCCGCAGATCGGTGCGGTTGACCTGGTAACCGCGAGCTACCCGATCCACCTGGCCGAACGTGATGGACACCAGGTGGCAATCGTCGAGGCACCGATCGGTGCCCCGGCTGCAGTGATGGTGGCCGAATACCTGGCTGCGCGAGGGGTTCGGATCGCCGTCGCTGTCGGTTCGTGCGGGGCCCTGCGTGATTTCAGCGAGGGCACCTTCCTGGTGCCCACCAGGGCGCTGCGTGATGAGGGCACCAGCTACCACTATGCGCCACCGGGCATGTGGGTCCAGACCGACCCGGATGTCCGCGCCGCCTGTGCAGCCGCGGTGGCCGGACGTGGCCACAAGGTGCTTGAGGTGCCGGTGTGGACCACTGATGGCTTCTACCGCGAGACCCCGGCAGTCATCGACCGACGCATCGGGCAGGGCTGCGCCGCCGTCGAGATGGAGTGTGCTGCCTGGTCGGCCTGGGCCAGGTTCCGTGGTGTGCGCTTCGGCCAGATCCTGTTCACTGCTGATTCGCTGGCCGGTGGCGGCTATGACCCGCGTGATTTCGGGGTCGACTCGCACGAGGTTGCCCTGCGGATGGCGATCGATGCGGCGTCGTCCGTGGCTGGTTGAGATGCCGGCCCTCTCGGTGGCGCTGACCGGGGGCATCGCCTCGGGCAAGTCGACAGTGGCCAGCATGCTGGCCAGGCACGGCGCGGTACTGATCGACTCCGATGTGCTGGCCCGCGAAGTGGTGGAGCCCGGCACTCCCGCGCTGGCGGCGATCGTGGAGCGTTTCGGCGCTGCGGTGGTTGACGGGTCGGGGGCGCTGGATCGCAAGCGGCTGGGTGACCTGGTCTTCAGTGACGAGCAGGCCCGATCCGACCTCAACGCCATCACCCACCCGGCGGTGCGGGCCCGGCGGGCCGAGTTGGCCGCAGCAGCCCCGGCCGATGCGATCGTGGTGTCGGTGATCCCGTTGCTCGTCGAGAGCGGTCTGGCTGGTGCCTTCGATGGGGTGGTGGTGGTCGATCTGCCGCCGGCCGAGCAATTGGCGCGGTTGATGGCCCGCAGCGATCTGGATCCCGATGAGGCCCGGGCCCGGCTGGCAGCGCAGGCCTCCCGGGCCGAGCGGTTGGCAGTGGCCGACTGGGTGATCGACAACTCCGGCAACCGGCAGCAACTGGCGGCCCAGGTCGATGCCCTGTGGGCTGAACTCCGGGGCCGGGCGAGCCCCGGCTGATCGCCCACGGCGGAGCATTCGGGACGCGTTGTGTCAGCATGCCCGCATAGGCTTTGCCCATGCGTCCAATCGAAGAGATCACGCGCCGCGTCGCACCTTTCAAGGTGCACTCCGATTTCGAGCCGGCCGGCGACCAGCCTGCCGCCATCGATGAACTGGAGCGTCGCCTGGCGGCCGGTGAACAGGATGTGATCCTGCTGGGTGCCACCGGGACCGGAAAGACCGCGACGGTCGCCTGGCTCGCTGAACGGGTGCAGCGCCCGATCCTGGTGATGCAGCCGAACAAGACGCTGGCGGCCCAGTATGCAGCCGAACTGCGCCAGTTCTTCCCCGAGAACGCAGTCGAGTACTTCGTCAGCTACTACGACTACTACCAACCCGAGGCGTACGTCCCGCAGACCGACACCTATATCGAGAAGGATTCCAGCCTCAACGAAGAGGTCGAGCGGCTGCGCTATTCCACCACCAATTCACTGCTCACCAGACGTGATGTGATCGTGGTGGCCACCGTCTCGGCCATCTACGGCCTGGGGACCCCGCAGGAATATGTCGACTCGATGCTCCGGTTGCGGGTCGGCGAGGAGTGGGAGCGTGGTGAGCTGCTGCACAAACTGGTCGACATGCAGTATGTCCGCAACGACCTGGCAGGTACCAGGGGTACCTTCCGGGTGCGGGGGGACACCCTCGAGGTCTTCCCGATGTATGAGGAGCACGCGGTCCGGGTTGAATTCTTCGGTGACGAGATCGATGCCCTTTCGACCATGCATCCGTTGACCGGTGAACTGGTCACCCAGGACCACGAGATGTACGTCTTCCCGGCCTCGCATTATGTTGCCGGTCCCGAGCGCATGGAGCGGGCCATCAGCAGTATCGAGGGCGAGCTGGCCGACCGGCTTGCAGAACTCGAGGTGCAGGGCAAACTGCTGGAGGCCCAGCGACTGCGCATGCGCACCACCTACGACCTCGAGATGATGCGCCAGATCGGCACCTGTGCCGGCATCGAGAACTATTCGCGCCATATCGACGCGCGCGGCCAGGGCACGCCCCCGAACTGCCTGCTGGACTACTTCCCCGAGGACTTCCTGCTCGTCATCGACGAGTCGCATGTCACAGTTCCGCAGATCGGCGGCATGTACGAGGGCGACATGAGCCGCAAACGCACCCTGGTCGAGCACGGGTTCCGGTTGCCCAGCGCCATGGACAACCGGCCGCTGCGTTTCGAGGAGTTCACCGAACGTATCGGGCAGACCGTCTATTCTTCGGCGACCCCGGGGCCCTACGAACTGGCCCGGGCCAGCGGGCACGTCGAGCAGATCATCCGGCCGACCGGGCTGGTCGACCCCGACGTGGTGGTGAAACCGACCAGGGGTCAGATCGACGACCTCATGCACGAGATCTCGATCCGGGTAGAGCGCGATGAGCGCGTGCTCGTCACCACCCTGACCAAGAAGATGGCAGAGGACCTCACCGACTACCTGCTGGAACATGGCGTGCGGACCCGTTACCTGCACTCCGAGGTGGACACCCTGCGGCGGGTCGAGTTGCTGCGTGAGCTGCGGCTGGGGGACTACGACGTCCTGGTCGGTATCAACCTGCTGCGCGAGGGCCTGGACCTGCCCGAGGTCTCCCTGGTCGCCATCCTGGATGCCGACAAGGAGGGCTTCCTGCGTTCCGAGCGGTCGCTGATCCAGACCATCGGCAGGGCCGCCCGCAACGTCTCGGGTGAGGTACACATGTATGCCGATCAGGTGACCCCCTCGATGGCCAGCGCCATCGACGAGACCAACCGGCGGCGGGCCAGGCAGGTCGCCTACAACACTGCCAATGGACTCGACCCGACACCGTTGCGCAAGAAGATCGCCGACATCACCGACATGATCGCCCGGGAAGAGGCCGATACCGACTGGCTGGCAGTCGCACAGGGCAAGGGCAAGGGACGCCCGGTTGCCGGGTTGCCAACCGGACTACGTGATCTGGACGCGGCCAACCTGCCTGCCCACGAGTTGGCCGAGTTGATCCAGGAACTGACCGGGCAGATGCACCACGCCGCCGGCGAACTGCAGTTCGAACTGGCGGCCCGGCTACGTGATGAAGTTTCTGATCTCAAGAAGGAACTACGTCAAATGGTGGAGGCAACACGTTAGTTTGAACCTTGCCTTCGGCAGGTATCCACGGTGTTAGTCTGAGCGGAATCAGTTGGCAGATTTGGCCTGAACCAGCCGCTGGTGCGACAATTTCATCCGGAGGGGAGTAGCCCCCGTGCGGAGTCGTCAATACGAAGCCTGTCTTCCGAATCCGCAGCCGATCACTGTTTGGTCAGTGGCGAGACCTCCAGCCGGATGACCTCTTGTTGGAAGGTAGTACTCCTATGCACGTAACGCCGATCGTGTGGATCATTACACTTACCGTCCTGACCGCGGTGTTGGTGTTCGACGTCGTCATGATGGTTCGCAGGCCTCATGAGCCCTCAATGAAGGAATGCGCGATCACAATCAGCATTTACATCAGTGCTGCGATCCTGTTCGGTATTGGTATTGGGTTGTTCTCCCACCCGATCACCGACAAATCCAGTTGGGATTATGCGCTGGAGTTCTTAGCGGGCTACCTGACTGAGTATTCGTTGTCGATTGACAACTTATTCGTCTTCATCATCGTGCTGAGCAGCATGCGCGTGCCGCGCGTCTACCAGCAGTTCGCACTGATGTGCGGCATCATCCTGGCGCTGATCTTTCGCGGCATCTTCATCATGGTGGGTGCAGCCCTCATCGAGCGCTTCGTCTGGGTCTTCTTCATCTTCGGTGCCTTCCTGCTCTACACCGGTGTGAAGCTGGTGATCGACTACCGCAAGCATGGCGAAGAGGATGAGGGCGGCGAGACCGACAATGCGGTAATGCGCTTCATCAAGCGCGTAGTGCCGTCCACGCCCGAATACCATTCGACGCACTTCTCGGTGAAGATCGACGGTCGCCGGTTGTTCACCCCGATCTTCTTCGTGGTGGTGGCACTCGGCTCGATCGACATCATGTTCGCGCTCGACTCGATTCCGGCCATCTTCGGCCTCACCCAGGAGCCGTACCTGGTATTCACCGCGAACTTCTTCGCGCTGATGGGCCTGCGCCAGCTCTACTACCTGTCACTGGGCCTGGCCTTCATCCTGTGTTTCATCGCAGTCAAGCTGATCCTGCACGCCATGCACGGTTACGGCTGGATCCACTGGGAGATTCCGACCATGCTGTCGCTGGCAGTCATCATCGTCACCATCGCGATAACCGCGATCGTGTCGCTGATCAAGACCAAGCACGACGAGGCGAACGCCGAGGCGTCCCAGGCCTGACCCGGGCGAAACTCTACGGCAGCGCACACCACCAGGTGGGCGCTGCCGTTTGGCGTCCTACCAGCCCCGGGCGCGCCATTGGGCGAGTTGTGGGCGTTCGACGCCGAGGCTGGTTGAGTCCCCGTGGCCCGGGTGGATGACGGTGGCGTCGGCGAAGACATCGAAGACCTGTGCGGCCAGGTCGTCCATCAGCGAGGTGAATTCGGTTTGGTTGGTGGTTCGCCCGGGCCCGCCCGGGAACAGCGAATCACCGGTGAAGATGTGGGTGGGTTGGCCCTTCAACACCAGGGCTATCGAGCCGGGGGTGTGCCCGACCAGACCGATCACATCCAGCGAGATATCTCCGCAGCTGACCTGGTCGCCGGTCCACAGCGGCTGGCTGACCACTCCGGTCTGCTCAGCGATCGAGTCGGCATCAGGTGCCCCGGCATATGCCCGGGCGCCGGTGGCCTGGCAAACCTGGGCCAGCGCCTGGACGTGGTCTGCGTGCCGGTGAGTGGTGATCACCGCACCCAGAGTGCGCTGCCCGATGAGTTCCAGCAGCCGCCGTGAACTGGTCGGGGCGTCGATCAGCACCAGGGGGCCTGACCCGGCATCCAGCAGGTAGGCATTGTTGTCCATGGTGCCGACGCTGATCTTGGTGCAACGCAGGCCCGCAACCTCGAAATGGACCGGGTCGAGGTCAGGTGCAGTGTGGAAGGTCGATGTCATGTTCCCGAGCGTAGGCGATCGGATCGCCCGGCCTGCGGGCAGCGGCCGACAGTTCAGTGGTGCGCTGGCGAGGCCGGCAGGTTGCCGTCCTGGTCAGCCCGCAGGCGGCCGGTCAGCCAGCCGAGGAGCAGTGCAGCGCTGCCGCTGATCACCTCGGGTTGTGCGCTGGCGGGCCCGATGTCGAGGACCTGGCCCGAATCAGCCACCAGTTGGATCGATCGGGGGAATGAATCATTGATCCCGAACGCATTCCAGGTCAGTAACCACTCGGCGATGACCGGGTTGAGGTCCTCGACCTCGAAGCCGCAATCCAGGTCGACATGGTGCAGCGCCACTTCGTTGAGCCTGATGAGGGGCAGCAACTGGACCCGGAACAGCGTCCCCGGGCTGAGTTCCACCATCAGGTCGGCCGGCACCGACTCCAGCACGTTCAGGCGGCGCTGCAGGCGGCCGGCGCTGGTGTCCAGGTCGATCTGCAGGTCCAGGCCGCTGCGTTCGGAACCGCGCTCAATCGTCAGGTCACGGTCATCGTCAGAGTGGTACATCAGCCCGCGTCGGCCCATCAGCACCGCATCGACCGCGCGCACCAGTGCGTCGGCATTGCGGGCCAGGTGCGAGGCGACATGAGCTCGCGTCCAGCCAGCCAGCCGGGAGGGTTCCTGCCAGGCCTGTTCACTCAGGGCAATGGTGTCACCCAGCAGGCGTTGGGTGCATTCCAGCTTCGCCTGCCGCACCTCGGCGACGTCGGCCAGTGCGCTTAGCCCGGCCTGCTCGTCAGCGTCCCAGGTCACCGGCTTCTCCTCGTGTTGACCGGCGATCAACGGCACGTGATCGCGACACCTGCCCAGCCTACCGCTGGTTCGGGTGTTGGCGGACTTGTCAGGGGGTCGGCATACGATGATGGACGTGAAGGATCGACTCATCATCTCTGGGGCCCGCGAACACAACCTGCAGTCCGTCAACCTTGACCTGCCCAGAGATGCCCTGATCGTCTTCACCGGGTTGTCGGGCTCGGGCAAGTCGTCGCTGGCCTTCGACACCATCTTCGCTGAGGGGCAGCGGCGCTATGTCGAGTCGTTGTCGGCCTATGCCCGACAGTTCCTGGGCCAGATGGACAAGCCTGCTGTCGATTTCATCGAGGGACTGTCCCCTGCGGTCGCCATCGACCAGAAGTCGACCAGCCGGAACCCGCGCTCGACCGTTGGCACAGTGACCGAAGTCTACGACTACCTGCGGCTGCTGTTTGCCCGCATCGGGCACCCACACTGCCTGGTCTGTGGCGAGCTGATCAGTCGGCAGACACCGCAGCAGATCGTCGACCAGGTGCTCGACCTGCCAGAGGGCACCAGGTTTCAGGTGCTGGCCCCGCTGGTAAAGGGCCGCAAGGGCGAGTACGTGGAGGTCTTCCGCACGCTCGCCTCCGACGGGTACGCCAGGGTCCGGGTCGACGGCGAGATCCACCAGTTGACTGACCCCCCAAAGCTCAACAAGCAGCAGAAACACGATATCGACGTGGTGGTCGACCGGGTCGCGGTCAAGGCCTCCGCCAAGCAGCGCATCACCGATTCCATCGAGACCGCGCTCGGCCTTGCCGCGGGCGTGGTGGTGCTCGATTTTGTTGACCGCCGGCCAGATGATCCGGCGCGGGCCCGCAGCTATAGCGAGAACCTGGCCTGCCCGAACGGGCACGACATCGCCCTGGACGAGATGGAACCACGGCAGTTCTCCTTCAACAGCCCCTGGGGGGCCTGCCCGGCCTGCACCGGTCTGGGCACCACCCTCGAGGTCGATCCCGAACTGGTGGTCCCGGACCAGTTGAAATCGCTGTCCCAGGGTGCGATCGCGCCGTGGGCCAGCCCGACCGTCGCCAGGCACTACGGCCACGTCTTCGACTCGATGGCCGAGCAGCATGGTTTCTCCGTCGACACCCCCTGGCGGGAACTCCCCGAAGACGTCCGCAGCTTCATCCTCAAGGGTCATGACGACCCGGTGCTGGTGCGGTACCGAAACCGGTTCGGGCGCGTCCGCACCTATACCCAGAAGTATGAGGGGGTTCTGCCACAGGTGCGACGCCGTTACGACGAGGCTGAAACAGATGCCGCGCGTGATCGCTGGGGCGCCTACCTGCGCGAGATCCCATGTGCCGCCTGTTCGGGTGCCCGGCTGAAGCCCAGTTCGTTGGCAGTCACCGTTGGTGGGTGCAATATCGACCAGGTTGCGCGGCTGTCGATCGACGAGGCGGCCGAGTTCCTGGATGGTCTCGAACTCAGCGAGCGTGAGCAGTCGATCGCCTCGCTGGTGCTGCGCGAGATCTCCGAACGGTTGCGGTTCCTGCTCGACGTCGGCCTGGACTACCTGACCCTGTCCCGCACCGCCGGGTCGCTTTCTGGTGGTGAGGCGCAGCGGATCCGCCTGGCCACCCAGATCGGCTCGGGATTGACAGGCGTGCTCTACGTCCTGGACGAGCCGTCGATCGGGCTGCACCAACGGGACAACCGACGGCTCATCGAGACGCTGCTGCGCTTGCGTGACCTGGGCAACACATTGATCGTGGTCGAGCACGATGAGGACACCATCAGGGCCGCCGACCACCTGGTCGACATCGGGCCCGGCGCTGGGGAACATGGTGGCCGGATCGTGGTCTCGGGCAGCCTGCCGGAATTGCTCGCCAACAGTGAATCAGTCACCGGCGCCTACCTGTCCGGACGCTGCGAGATCGCACTCCCGGCACAGCGCCGCGCAGGCAATGGCCAGCAGTTGGTGGTGCACGGGGCGCGCGAGAACAACCTGGCCGGCGTGACGGTGGCGTTTCCGCTCGGCAAGCTGGTCGCGGTGACTGGCGTGTCCGGCTCGGGCAAGTCATCGCTGGTCAATGCCATTCTCTACAAGTCACTTGCCAAGCAGTTGTACGGGGCCAAGGACGTGCCCGGGCGTCATGAGGGCATTACCGGCTCTGATGCGGTCAACAAGGTCGTGCACGTCGACCAGTCACCGATCGGCCGCTCGCCACGGTCGAACCCGGCCACCTACACCGGGGTCTTCGACAAGATCCGGTCACTGTTCAGCCAGACCCCCGAGGCGAAGGCCCGTGGCTACCAGCCGGGCCGGTTCAGCTTCAACATCAAGGGTGGCCGCTGCGAGCACTGCCGGGGTGACGGCACCATCAGGATCGAGATGAACTTCCTGCCGGACGTGTACGTGCCCTGCGAGGTGTGCCATGGCGCCCGGTACAACCGGGAGACCCTCGAGGTCAGGTACAAGGGGCTCACCATCGCCCAGGTACTCGACCTGCCGATCGAGCAGGCCGCCCAGTTCTTCGCGGCGCTCTCATCGATCGCGCGGCACCTGGACACCCTGGTCGAGGTGGGGCTGGGTTATGTGCGGCTCGGGCAGCCTGCCACGACGTTGTCCGGTGGTGAGGCGCAGCGGGTCAAGCTGGCCTCCGAGCTGCACCGCCGTTCGACCGGGCGCACGCTCTATGTGCTGGACGAACCCACCACCGGCCTGCACTTCGAGGACATCAACAAGCTGCTCGGTGTGCTGAACCGCCTGGTCGACGCGGGCAACACCGTGGTGGTGATCGAGCACAACCTGGATGTCATCAAGACCGCTGACTGGGTGATCGACCTGGGCCCCGAGGGTGGCCACCATGGCGGCCAGATCGTCGCGCAGGGCACCCCGGAGCAGGTTGCCGCCAACCCGGACAGCCATACTGGTGGCTTCCTGGCCGGCGTGCTCGCCGGGCGCCAGGTGCCCTTGGCAGCCGATGGGACTGCCGACGCGCTGGTCGCTGCGGAGACCCCGGCCAGGCCGAAGCGCAAGCGCAAGCCGAAGGATGCGGCCTGAAGCGTCCCCGCTGACGCCTCGTAGACTGCCCAGCATGGTCGATCCAGCAAGCTACCGTCCCGCATCCGGATCGATCCCGACCGACCCCGGGGTCTACCGGTTCATCGATCCGCACGGCCAGGTCATCTATGTTGGCAAGGCCAAGAACCTGCGCAACCGGCTGAACTCGTATTTCGTGGATGTGGCCGGGCTGCACTTCCGGACCCAGACCATGGTGCGCAATGCCGCCAGCGTCGAGTGGACCGTGGTGCGCAATGAGCTGGAGGCACTGCAGCTCGAATACACCTGGATCAAGCAGTACGACCCGCGGTTCAACATCAAGTACCGCGATGACAAGTCATATCCATGGCTGTGCATCACGTGGAACCAGGAGTACCCCCGCGTCTACGTGGGCCGGGGCGCCAAACGCAAGGGCCGCCGCTACTTCGGTCCATTCGCGCAGGCCTGGGCGGTGCGCGAAACCGTCGACCTGCTGTTACGGGTATTCCCGATGCGCTCGTGCAGCGATGGGGTCTTCCGCAACGCCGTGGCCAGTGGCCGGCCGTGTCTGCTGGGCTATATCGGCAAATGCGTCGCACCCTGCGTGGGACGGGTGAGCGCCGAGGAGCACCGCGAGGTCGTCGCGGATTTCTCCGCCTTCTGGGCCGGCCAGACCCGCGGCCTGGAGCGGAAACTGGAAGACCAGATGCGCCAGGCGGCCCAGGCCATGGAATACGAGCGGGCGGCTGCACTGCGCGACTCGCTGGACGCCCTGCGCCAGGCCACCGAGAAGAACGCCATCGTCCTGCCGGACGGCACCGATGCCGATGTGCTCGCGTTGGCCGTCGAAGAGTTGGAGGTGGCTGTGCAGATCTTCCACGTGCGCAGCGGCCGCGTCCGCGGTGAACGGGCCTGGATCGCCGACCGGGCCGACGATTCGGGTGCCGATGAGCTGATCGAGGGCTTCCTGCTGCGGCTGTACGCCGACGACCAGGGCTTCCAGACCAGCAACGGCACCACGATCCCGCCCCAGGTGATCGTGCCGGTCGCGCCGGCATCGGGTGCGGTGCTTGCCGAACTGCTCAGTGAACAGCGTGGTTCGAAGGTGGGTATCCATGTCCCGCAGCGTGGTGCCAAGGCGGCTCTGCTGGAGACCGTGGCCCGCAATGCGCAGGAGGCCCTGGCCCAGCACAAGGCCAGGCGTGCCCAGGACCTGGGCACTCGTGCCCGCGCACTGGAAGACCTGCAGGAGGCGTTGGGGATGGCCAATGCCCCCCTGCGGATCGAGGGCTTCGACATCAGCCACTTGCAGGGCACCGAGGTGGTCGGGTCGATGGTCGTCTTCGAGGACGGGCTGCCCCGCAAGTCGGAATACCGGCGCTTCATCATCAAGGGGTTCGAGGGCTCCAATGACGTGGCAGCCATGGATGAGGTGTTGCGGCGCCGCTTCAAACGACTGCTGGACGACCGGGAGGCGATGGCTGGTGCCTCGCAGGCGGAGGACGGGCCATCGCTGGTCGACCCGACGACCGGGGTGCCGTTGAAGT
>JBMNPP010000059.1:0-13178 GCA_050943675.1 Brooklawnia sp. | reverse complement strand
GATGCCGACTTGCTCGCAGTCGCGGTGTTTGCCGGCAACATAGATCTTGCTGCCCGGGTCGTCACCAACCAGCACTGTGGCCAGACCAGGCACCGTGCCAGTGGAGGCGCGCAGTTGGGCTACCCGCTCGGCGAGTTCCTTCTTGATGTCGGCAGCAACCTGCTTGCCGTCAATCCTGGTTGCGTTCATTTTGCCGGGCTCCTAGTGGAAGAAGTGCCGGGTGCCGGTGAAGTACATGGTGACCCCGGCCGCCTGGCAGGCCTCGATGGTCTGCTCGTCGCGCACCGAACCACCCGGCTGCACGATGGCCTTCACCCCTGCGTCGATCAGGATCTGCGGCCCGTCTGGGAACGGGAAGAACGCGTCTGATGCCGCCACCGAACCGGCAGCCCGATCACCCGCCCGTTCCACAGCCAGCCGGCACGAATCAACCCGGTTGACCTGCCCCATGCCGACACCCACTGATGCGGCACCACTGGCCAGCAGGATCGCGTTCGACTTGACTGCCCGGCAGGCCCGCCAGGCGAAGACCAGATCGATCAAAGTGGCCTCGTCAGCCGCCTCACCGGCTGCCAGTGTCCAGTTCTCCGGATCATCACCTTCGTCGTCCAGACGATCGGGCTGCTGCACCAGTGCGCCCCCGGTGATCTGGGTCAGTTCATGGGCGCGGGGGTCGTAGGGCGGTGCGACGAGGATGCGGATGTTCTTCTTGGCGTTCAGTACCTCGACGGCTCCGGGCTCGAACTCCGGGGCGATGATCACCTCGGTGAACACCTCGGCGACCTGCTCGGCCATCTGAACGCTCACCGGACGGTTGGTGGCGATCACCCCACCGAAGGCCGAGACCGGGTCGCAGGCATGCGCCTTGCGGTGCGCCTCGGCGATGTCGGCACCGACTGCGATGCCGCACGGGTTGGCGTGTTTGATGATGGCAACGCAGGGTTCGTCGAAGTCGTAGGCGGCGCGATAGGCGGCGTCCCCATCGGTGTAGTTGTTGTAGCTCATCTGCTTGCCGTGCAGTTGGGTGGCCTGGGTGATGCCGGCCGGCGCTGCGGCATCGGCGTACAGGGCGGCCGGTTGGTGCGAGTTCTCGCCGTAGCGCAGCGTACCGACGCGGCTGTAGGTGGCACCAGCGAAATCGGCGAAGCCGTCATCGCTGCCGGCCACCTCGGAGCCCATCCAGTTGGCCACCGCCACGTCGTAGGCGGCTGTGTGTGCGAAGGCACTGGCAGCCAGCCGCTGGCGGGCGGCCAGGTCGGTGCCGCCAGCAGCCAGCGCAGCCACGACTGCCTCATACTGCTCTGGCGAGGTAACCACGGCCACACTGTGGTGGTTCTTTGCCGCGGCCCGCACCATCGAGGGCCCACCGATATCTATCTGTTCGATGCACTCGTCATTGCTCGCCCCTTGGGCGACTGTGTCGGTGAAGGGGTACAGGTTGACCACCACCAGGTCGAAGGGCTCGACCTGCAGCTCGATGAGTTGGGCGCGATGGGATTCCAGCCGACGGTCGGCCAGGATCCCGGCATGCACCCTGGGGTGCAGCGTCTTGACCCGACCATCCAGGCATTCCGGGAACCCGGTGAGCTGCTCGACGGGGATCACCGGTACCCCGGCATCAGCCAGTCGGCCTGCGGTCGAGCCTGTCGAGACGATCTCGACGCCCGCTCCGGCCAGCTGCCTGCCGAGTTCGGCCAGACCGGTCTTGTCGTACACCGAGACCAGGGCCCTCTTGATGGGTTGCAGCTCAGACATCGTTCTCCTTCGCGATTTCGTTTACCACCTCGACGAGCAGCTGGCGCTCAACGATCTTGATGCGTTCGTGCAGGGTGTCCTCGGTGTCGCTGGGCAGCACATCGACTGCCCGCTGCGCCAGGATGCGTCCAGTGTCGACTCCCTGGTCGACCATGAAGATCGTGGTGCCGCTCACCTTCACACCGGCAGCCAGCGCGTCACGCACGCCGTGCATGCCCGGGAAACTGGGCAGCAGCGCGGGATGGCTGTTTATGAAGCGGCCAGCGAATCGTGCCAGGAACCCCTGGCCGACCAGTTTCATGAAGCCGGCACCGACAACCAGATCAGGTTGGTGGGCTGCCACCGCATCGGCGAGTTGCTGGTCCCATTGCGCCCGGTGGGCAAGCATCGGGACGACGAAGACCGGCACCCCGGCCCGTTCGGCTCGGGTCAGCCCCCCAGCGTCGGGGCGCTCCGAACCTACCGCCACGATCTCGAAAGGCGCGTCTGGCCCGGCGCTTGCGTCCAGCAGTGCCTGCAATAACGTCCCTGAACCCGACAACAACACCACCACGCGACACGCCACGGGCTCAGCCTACTCGTCAGCCCTGCTGCCCGCCTGCCGGTGCGCGACCACTGATGTCGGCAGGTCGGCCTCGGCATCGGCGGGCTCGGCCGACTCGGGGGACCTACGGGCGGCTGACCAGCCCAGTACGGCACCGGTGGCCATGCCCGCCAGCCCCATCGTGCTGGGCGCCATCACCAGCATTGATTGCAACCTGGCACCCAGGTCGACCAGCCGGACGCTGCCGAGGTCGCCAGTTGCAGGTATTTGCAGGGCAGTGAACACCAGCCCGCAGGTCACTCCCACCAGTGCCCCGGCGATCGCGGTCAGGTCGAAGCCCAGTGTTCGATCGCGGCTGGCTGCATCGCGCTGCAATGCCTTGACCAGCACCCAGGCGGCCGCGACACCCGCGATTACCCCACTGGCCAGCCAGAGCATCTGGGCCTGGCCCATCGGACCGGCTGGGGGAACAGCCCCGAATACCGGGATCGCGGGCAGCATCCCGACCAGGCTTTGTGCCGGTGAGATGACGGTGTCCACCCCCAGTTGCACGCCGGCACCGACGGCGAAGGCGCCGCCCCACAACACGAAGTTGGGTAACCATGCCAGTTGGCCGAGCACCAGCATGACCCCACCCAGGTGGCCGGGCTGCAGTGCATCATGCACCAGGATGATGCGGTCACGCCCGAAGATCACTGCGGTGACCACCACTGCCGCACCGGCCGCGATCATCACGCACAGGCCCGTGACGACCCCGAGCCACCCCGAGCGCAGCCAGACCGGCAGAGTGGGTGGGCGCCATTGCAGGCCGCGGGCGCTGCCCAGCAGGCTCATGGCGAAGACCAGTACGATCGCGCCGAGCATGGTGGACTGCCCGGACGGGCCGGCGTCGACCAGGCTGCGCACGATGGTGAGGATCACCAGGTAGACCACACCGAAGACTGCACCCATCCGGGCGGTGCGCATGCCGACCTGGTCGGGCGGCGGGGCCGGGGAATGCAGTGCGGCCTGATGCAGGCAGCCCAGTCCGATCGCCAGCACCAGCCCGGTCATCCCAAGAGGCATGATGGAAAGTTGCGCGCCGGGCAGTGCGGCGGCCACGCCGTGGGCCAGCAGCCAGCCCTGGGCTCCCAGTTGCAGGACAGCCGACACCTGGATTTCGGGCACCGAGATCCAGCCGAGCACGCAGTAGCCCGCGACCAGCACCCAACCGATCAGGGCGGTGGCCAAAGCGGCCAGTCCAGCCATCAACGGCCACGGGAGCCGCCAAGTTGGCAGGTCACCGGTCGCCTGCTCAAGCCGGCGAACCCGGGCGCTTTGTTCGTTGGCAGGTCGTCTGTTGAACAGCCTGCTCATCCCTGGAGGATCTCGCGCATCAGCGCGGCAGTCTCGCTGGGCGTCCTTCCCACGGTGACGCCAACGGCCTCGAATGCCTCCTTCTTCGCCTGTGCAGTGCCCGACGAGCCGGACACGATGGCGCCGGCATGGCCCATGGTGCGTCCCTCGGGTGCGGTGAAGCCGGCAACATAGGCGACCACTGGCTTGCTGATGTGGCTTGCGATGTAGGCAGCGGCCCGCTCTTCGGCGTCGCCGCCGATCTCGCCGATCAGCGCGATTGCCCTGGTCTGGTCGTCGGCCTCGAAGGCGGACAGTGCGTCGATGTGGGTGGTGCCGACGATCGGATCGCCACCGATACCGACGGCCGTGGAGAATCCGATGTCACGCAGTTCATACATCATCTGGTAGGTCAGGGTGCCGGACTTGCTGACCAGGCCGATCGGCCCGGGGCCCGTGATGGTGGCCGGGATGATTCCGGCGTTCGACAAGCCCGGCGAGATCACGCCAGGGCAGTTGGGCCCGATCAGCCGGACCCCGGCCTGGATCGCCTGGTTGACGAAGCGTGCAGTGTCGGCGACCGGGACGCCCTCGGTGATGCAGACCACCATTTCGATCCCGGCCTCGATGGCCTCGCTGACCGCAGCTGCAGTGAACCTGGGCGGCACGAACACCACTGAGGTGTTGGCGCCAGTGGCCTGGACCGCAGCAGCCACGGAATCAAAGACCGGCAACTCGGCGCCGTCGAAGGCGACCTGGCTGCCGCCCTTGCCCGGGGTGACCCCACCGACCACGGCTGATCCGCTGGCCAGCATGCGCTGGGTGTGCTTTCGTCCCTCTGAGCCAGTCATGCCCTGGACGATGATGCGGGAATCCTGGTTGAGCCAGATCGCCATTGTCAGGCCTCCTTCACGGCCAGTTCGGCGGCGAGCCGGGCGCCGTCGTCCATGGTTTCGGCCTGGGTGATCATTGGGTGGTCCAGTTCGGTGAGGATTGCCCGGCCCTCTTCAACGGCGTTGCCATCCAGGCGGACGACGATTGGCCTGGTGGCCCGCTCGCCCAGTATCTCCAGGGCCTGCTTGATGCCGGTGGCGACCTCGGTGCACGCGGTGATGCCGCCGAAGACATTGACAAAAACCGACCGCACCTGCGGGTCGGACAGGATGATCCCCAGGCCATCGGCCATCACTGTCGCCGAGGCACCTCCACCGATATCCAGGAAGTTCGCTGGGGCGGGGCTCCCGGGCAGTTCTGCGCCGGCATAGGCCACCACGTCCAGGGTGCTCATCACCAGGCCGGCGCCATTGCCGATGACGCCAACCACACCGTCCAGCTTGACGTAGTTCAGGTCGCGCTCGGCGGCAGCCAGTTCGAGCGGGTCAGTCGATTCGATGTCAGCCAGCGCCTCGTGGGCGGGCTGACGGAAGTAGGCATTCTCGTCCAGTGTGACCTTGCCGTCAGCAGCCAGGAATTGCCCGTCGCCGGTCTTGACCAGCGGGTTGACCTCTACCAGAGTGGCGTCCTCGGCGACGAAGACCTCACCCAGACGCACCAGCACCTCAGCGATGCCGGCCCGGTCCTCCTCAGCGAAACCAGCAGCAGCGACGATCTGCCCGGCTGCCTCGACATCCAGCCCGGTACGCGGGTCGATACCGACCTTGGCCAGGGCCTCGGGCTTCTCGACGGCGAGGGTCTCGATATCCATGCCGCCCTCGACCGAACACATCGCCAGCCAGTTGCGTTCGGCCCGATCGACCAGCAGCGAGAAATAGTACTCCTCGGCGATGTCGATGCCCTCCGCGACCATCACCTGGCGCACCGTGTGACCCTTGATATCCATGCCAAGGATCTGTTCTGCAGCTGCTCTGGCCTCCTGCGGTGAACGCACGACCTTGACGCCGCCGGCCTTGCCCCGGCCGCCGGTCTTCACCTGTGCCTTGACCACGGTCACCGGGGTACCGATTCGGGTCGCTGCCTGCTCTGCTTCTTCGGGAGTGCGGGCCACAATGCCACGCGGTACTGCTACACCATGGGCCTCAAACATGTCTCGGGCCTGGTACTCAAATAGGTCCACGCGGTCAGCCTAGCGGGGCGTGCCCATCAAAGCTTCTCCATCGGCGCGTACTTCAGGGCGAGTCGCTTGGTGCCCGCCGAGCCGAAGTCGACGTCAGCCTTCGCGTTGTCCCCGGCGCCGCTGGTGGTCAGCACGGTGCCCAGCCCGAACGTCGAGTGCAGGACGCGGTCGCCACTGGCGACCGAGACCGGCGCCTTGACGGTGCGGGTCCGCCCCGAACCGAAGATCGTGCCACCCACCGATGAGGACCGGGCCGAGGATGTGCGCTCGGCCGAGGTGGACGCCCAGCTCGCCACGTCCTGCCCGAGGCGACGCCAGTCGAGCAGGTCGGCCGGCACCTCATCAAGGAACCGGCTGGCCGGATTGTATGCCGGCTGCCCGAAGACGGTACGCACGCTTGACCGGCTCAGGTACAGCCGCTTGCGGGCCCTGGTGATACCTACATAGGCGAGCCGGCGCTCCTCATCCAGTTCGGTCGGATCGCTCATCGCACGCATGTGCGGGAAGATGCCGTCCTCCATGCCGGTCAGGAAGACAGTGTCGAACTCCAGCCCCTTGGCGGTATGCAGGGTCATCAGGGTCACCACGCCCTGCCCGTCGTCAGGGATCTGGTCGGAATCGGCGACCAGCGCCACGCGCTCGAGGAAGGCGGCCAGCGAGGTATCCGGCTCGACCATGCCCGCCACGAGTTCGGTGGCCAGTTCGCGTTCTTCCCCCTCGAAGATCAGGTCGATGTCCTGAGCGGTCACCTGCGCGACGAACTCCTGGGCGACCTTCACCAGTTCGACCAGGTTCTCGATGCGGGTCTTGTCCTGCGGGTCGGTCGAGGTCTTCAGCTCATCGAGCAGCCCGGAGCGGGCCAGGACCGCCTCCAGGATCTCGCTGGCCGGCAGTTCAGCGGCGTCCATGGCACGAAAATCGCTCATCATGGCGGCAAACTGCTTAACCTGGTTCAGCGACCGGGTCGCGATCCCGGGCGCCTCATCAGCGCGGTCGACCGCCTGGCTGAAGCTGACCTGTTCGGAGGCAGCCAGCATCGCCAGGCAGGCCTCGGCCCGGTCACCGATACCTCGCTTGGGCACATTCAGGATGCGCCGCAACGACACATCGTCATCGGGGTTCGCGATGGCGCGCAGGTAGGCGATGGCGTCGCGGATCTCGCGACGCTCGTAGAACCGGACCCCACCAACAACCCGATAGGGCAGGCCGACCCTGATGAAGACCTCTTCGAAGGCCCGGGACTGCGCATTCGTGCGGTAGAAGACCGCCATCTGCGAGTAGTTGCCCTTCTTCTGGTCAACCAGGTCATCGATCTCGGTGGCCACGAAGCGCGCCTCGTCGTGCTCGGTGTCAGCCACGTAACCGATGATCTGCTCACCGTCGCCGGCGTCGCTCCACAACCGTTTGGCCGGCCGGTTCGAGTTGTTCCTGATGACGGCGTTCGCTGCAGTCAACACGGTCTGGGTGGATCGGTAGTTCTGTTCCAGAAGGATCGTCCGGGCGCCCGGGAAGTCCTCGTCGAAGTCGAGGATGTTGCGAATTGTGGCACCGCGGAACGCGTAAATCGACTGGTCGGAATCGCCGACCACCATCAACTCCCCCGGCGCGATACGTGGCGCTTCCGGCGGCAGTCCGTCATTGCCGACCAGGTCGCCACACAACTGCTTGATCAGCAGGTACTGGGCGTGGTTGGTGTCCTGGTATTCGTCCACGAGCACGTGCCGGAACCGACGCCGGTAGGCCTCGCGCACCTCGGGATGGGTCTGGAGCAACCGCACGGTGACCATGATCAGGTCGTCGAAGTCCAGCGCATTGGCGGCCCGCAGCCGCTTGTCGTATTCGGCATAGACCTCGGCGTGGATCGCATCCAGCCCGGATGCGCTGGCGGCCGCCTGCTCGGCAGTGATGACCTCGTTCTTGCAGTTCGACACCCAATTCAGCAGCGAACGCGGCGGGAACTTCTTCGAATCCAGGTTGAGGTCGCGGGCGACCATACCCATCAGGCGCTTGGCGTCGGTGTCGTCATAGATCGAGAAGGCCTTGCGGTAGCCGAGCTTGTCGATATCCGAGCGCAGGATCCGCACGCAGGCGGAGTGGAAAGTGGAGACCCACATCAGCCGGGCACGGTTGCCGACGAGTTCAGCCACCCGGGAGCGCATCTCGGCTGCTGCCTTGTTGGTGAAGGTGATCGCGAGGATGGAGCCGGGGTGCACGTCGCGTTCAGCGACCAGGTGGGCGATCCGGCGCGTCAGCACGCGAGTCTTGCCGGAACCCGCACCGGCAACCACCAACACGGGGCTACCGGCGTGCAACACGGCCTGGGTTTGGGGTTCGTTCAGCCCCTCGAGCAGGGAGGAATCAGACATGGCGGTCCCACCTTACCCGTCGTTTCGGGGACCCTGATAACTCCCCCAATGGGGCAGCGGATCTCTTGGCAGCGTGGCGGGCCGCACGTAGGGTCGAAAACATGATGTTCATCTCATGGATTGTCCTCGGCCTGATCGCAGGCCTGATCGCCCGGGCGGTAGTCGGTGGCGGCGGAGGATGGCTCATCACAATTCTGCTGGGTGTGCTCGGCGCTGTGGTGGGCGGCTGGATCTCATCCTTCCTTTTCAACATCTCGCTACAAGGCTTCTGGAACCCCATCACCTGGATCATCGCGATCCTGGGTGGTCTGTTGGTGACCTTCCTCTACAACAAGCTGACTGGTAAGCAGCGCGCCTGATCAGCAACACAAAGCAGTCCCGCTGGTCTCCGGGCTGGCGGGACTGTCTTGTGTCCGGGGTGGCGCCTAGACCAGTTTGCGGTCGGTGGCCCACTTGGTGAGTTGGTACCGGTTGGACAATTGCAGCTTGCGCAGGACGCTGGACACATGCGTCTCGACGGTCTTGATCGAGATGAACAGCTCACGAGCGACCTCTTTGTATGAGTAGCCGCGGGCGATCAGTTTGAGTACTTCGCGTTCACGTTGGCTGAGCCGGTCGAGGTCCTCATCAATCGAGGCCACATCGATCGAGCCAGAGAATGCATCCAGCACGAACCCGGCAAGTCGGGGCGAGAAGACCGCGTCGTTGGTGGCCACCCGCCCGATCGCCTCGATCAGGTCTGCGGTCGCGATCGACTTGGTGACATAGCCGCGCGCCCCGGCCCGGATGACGCCGATGACGTCCTCGGCGGCATCGCTGACCGACAGGGCCAGGAACTTGATATCGGAGTTGGTGGCGTGCACCTGCTTGATCACCTCGGCACCACCACCGCCGGGCAGGTGGACATCCAGCAGCACCACGTCCGGGGTGGTCTTCAGGATCGCAGCAACCGAGGTGTCCACGTCCTCGCCCTCGCCGACGACCTCGACCTGATCGCTTGCCTTGCCGAGTTCGTGGCGCACACCGGCCCTGAAGATCCCGTGGTCGTCGACCAGGACGACCCGCCAGGGTCCAGTACGTTCCGGGGTCTCCTCGGGGGGCAGGGTGGTCATGCCTTCATCTCCAATCGAATCTCGGTGCCCTCGCCGGGCCCCGATCGAACTTTCGCGGTGCCACCGTGACGCTCCATACGCCCGATGATCGAACCGCGTACTCCCATCCTGTCATCAGCGACCTGGTCAAGGTTGAATCCCCTGCCACGATCGCGGACGAAAACCTGCACCATCGCCGGCTCGGTATCCCGGTCGACCTCGGCGTAGACGTCGATGAGGTCGGCCTGCGAATGCTTGGCGGCGTTCATCATCGCCTCTCGTGCTGCCTGCACCATGGCCCGCAGGTCAGCGGTCAGGTCGATATCTCCGACGCAGACCACCTCGACTGCCACGCCGCGGGCATCCTCGACCTCACCGCCGGCGGCCATCAGTGCCGCCTTGAGGGTGCCGGGGCCTGCGGTGTCGGTGTACAACCAGGTACGCAGCTCGCGCTCCTGTCTGCGGGCCAGTGAGGCCACCTGCCGCGGATCATCGGCCTGCCGCTGGATCAACGCCAGTGTCTGCAGCACCGAATCGTGCAGGTGGGCGGCCATGTCGGCGCGAGTGTCGGCGATCAGCTTCTCTTCGCGGGCCGCATCCAGTTTGCGACGGTAACGCAGCACCCACGGGGCGCCGACCACGCCAACCCCGGCCAGCGTCAACCCGACCACCCACAGCACCACCGGCATCTGCCCGACGCCGATCCGGGAGGCCGCCAGCATCGAGATCGCAGCACCCACCAGACCCATCCCCACGATGACGCGCGCGGTGGCCGCCCATTTCTTGCTGCCCATCAGCGGGGCCACCCATTGCGGCATGCCGTCAGGGGCTGCGGCCTGCTCGTGGTCGGCATCGGCCTGTGCCCAGACCAGGGCCACCCCGACTGCGGCCAGCAACAGCGGCCAGAACATCGCGCTGGTCAGGCCCAGGCCCATGTTCTGCACCAACAGGACGATGCCGCTGCCCACCATCACCAGCGCGGTGATTCGGCCCAGGTTGGCCTTCTTCTTCGGTTCGGCCTGCTGCCGCATGCCCTGGTGGCTGGCCGCCTGCAGTCCTGGCGGCTGTTCGGGCAGGGCTGCGTCCTTCATCACGAACCAGAGGACGCCGTACACCACGGCGGCCATCGGTGAGACCAGGGTCAATGCCACGAAGCTCAACCGGACCAGCCAGATCGGCCAGCCAAGGTGCCGGGCGATACCGCTGGCCACCCCACCCAGCCAGGCATCATCGGGGCTGCGGTGCAGGGGTGGGCGCGCAGGGTTGGGGGCCGGTGGTCGGCGTGGTGGCTGGTTCGGGGTCTGGTAGTACCCACGGGGGCCCTGTGGGGGTGCTGGTGGGTAGCGAGCAGGCATCTGTGGCTGCAGGTACCGGGCAGGCAACGACGGCTGGGCAGGGTGGGGCACGCCGGGGCGCGGTGGGCCCGGGTATCCCTGGTACTGCGGGTTGCTCACTATTCCAGCGTCACATGTTCGCGCCCCGAATACCATCCTCGGCCACCGTAATTGAGGGTCCGATCCGGGTGAGGCCCGATACCGTTCAGGCAAATAAGCGGCAGACTGGAGGCATGCCCCGCAGTGCCCCGCCACCAGTTCAACAGTGGCCACTGTGCCCGGACGCCCGGGTTCGATCCAATGACTGGGCCAGCCAACTACTGGCACTACAGCGCCACCCCGGCCACGGCAAGATCTCCGGCCTTAGCCTGGCGCTCGGCCACCGCTTGCAAGTCGATCCGCTGCTGGTCCGGGCGCTCTTCGTCATCGCGACGCTTGGTTCCGGCTTCGGTCTGTTCATCTACGGCGCCGGATGGGCGCTCACGACCGACGTCCGAACAGGCACTGCACCGCTGGACAGGCTCGGCACCGGCTGGCATGAACTCAGCCCCCGCACTGTGGTGGGCTGGGCAGCCGCGCTCAGCACCCTGGGCGCCCTGAGCCTGTCCAGCGCCGCCGGAACGTCCTGGCTGGCGCTCGGGGTGTTGGCCCTGACGATCTGGCTCGGCTGGCGGGCACGCAACCACCCCACCCGACACCTGCACCCACCTGTTCCCCAACCGCTGGGCGCGCAGGTTTCCGGGCGAGCCGCCCGGCCCGCCCGTCCGACCATGCCGCTGACGCTGATCACCCTCGGCGTCGCGTTCCTGGCCGGGGTCGCCACCTATGAGACCTGGCCCAGTCAGCCCTGGCTGGCCTTCGCACTTGCCCTGGGGATCGTCGGTGCAGGGCTGCTGGTGGTCGCCGCGCGGGGGTTCTCGGCGCTGCTGGTGGTCGCCGGCCTGGGGTTGGGGCTGGGGCTGTTGGGTTCACTTTCCAGGATCCCGACGATCGTCACGACCGAGCACAACTACTACATCAGCGACCAGGCGGAGTTGTCGGACCGGACGATGTCCAATATGTCAGCCAGCCTTGACCTGACGGGGCTGGACGTATCGGCTGACGAGACCTGGCAACTGACTGCTGATTCATCAGTGATCCAGTTGGTCATACCAGCCGACGAGAACATCATCGTCCAGGTCGAACACGTCGATTCATTGGTCGCAATGCCCGATGCCTTCGAGATCGGCAGCGGCGGGCTGGACTACTGGCAGGGAGTCGACAACGGCGATCCCACACTGACGATCGTGGTGCATGCCACCGACAGTCAGGTCTGGGTGCAGTCATGAGGCGCCAATCGAATGTGGCCGCACTCATCTGGGGCCTGCTGTTCATCTGTATCGCAGTAGCAGGAGCACTGATCGGCTCAGACCTGCTGACCGACCTGACCATGCTGGCCCTCATCGGGCCGGTCGTCCTGATCGGGCTGGGCGTGCTCGGGCTGGTGCTCAGCAACAAGAATTGATTCAACTACCCGCAAGGAGAAGACAATGAGCGAACGGAAACTGACCCGGAGCCGTGATCGCAGGGTCATCGCCGGTGTATGCGGTGGTCTGGCCGACTACTTCGATATCGATGTCACGCTGATCAGGCTCGGCCTGCTGGTGGCCTCACTATTCAGCGCTGGTCTGGTGGCCGGCGGATACCTGGTCGCCTGGCTGGTGATCCCTGACCAGGGCAGCGGCGATACCGGCGCAGATCAGATCTACTTCCGCTATGGCGACTACAAGCGTCGCCGGGCCGCCCGGCAGAGCGGGCCGGCACCCGACCAGCCGACCGACACCTTCCACAGCGAATAGGCATCATCAGAAGGGCAGATCACCAGTCCAACCGGCCGGTGAGCTGCCCTTCTGCCTGCCCACAAGGCGCCCGTGATACCCCCAGGGGCATGGAATGATTCAGCCGCAAGACAGGTTGCAGTGCCATGACTACCTACTCTGACGTCTCGGCCCTGGTCGGACGAACCCCGCTGGTCAGGCTGAATCGCGTCGTGGGTGATGCCCCGGCCACGATCTTCGCAAAGCTTGAGTTCTACAATCCCGCCAATTCGGTCAAGGACCGGATCGGGGTGTCCATGATCGATGCTGCTGAACGCTCCGGTGCGCTCAAGCCGGGCGGCACCATCGTAGAGGCCACCAGCGGCAACACCGGCATCTCGCTGGCGATGGTGGGCGCTGCCCGCGGATACAGGGTCGTGTTGACCATGCCCGACACGATGAGCGCTGAACGACGTGGTGTGCTGCGCGCCTTCGGCGCTGAATTGGTGCTTACCCCCGGGGCCGAGGGCATGAAGGGTGCAGTGGCCCGCGCTGAGCAGATCGGGGCTGAAACCGGCGCAGTATTGGTCAGGCAGTTCGAGAACATGGCCAATCCACAGATCCACTACGACACCACCGGCCCCGAGGTCTGGACCGATACCGCCGGTGCTGTCGACATCTTCGTGGCAGGAGTCGGCACTGGCGGCACCGTCAGCGGCGCCGGTCGGTACCTGAAGGAACAAGACCCCCAGGTCAAGGTGATCGCGGTCGAACCCGCCGAATCGCCCCTGCTCACCCAGGGCAAGGCAGGCCCCCACAAGATCCAGGGATTGGGTGCCAACTTCGTGCCCGAGACCCTCGACCAGTCGGTGCTCGATGAGGT
>JBMNPP010000058.1:0-13200 GCA_050943675.1 Brooklawnia sp. | reverse complement strand
ATGACCTGGCCGATGCTGGTCGGCTGAGCTGGTCACCACGCGAGTTCGTGCTGTCCGATCTCGACCGCGCCTGGTACGTTCTGGCGGTCACTGATTCAGCACAGGCCAACGCCGAGGTAGTTGTGTGGGCCGAATCGCGACGGATCTTCTGCTATCGCAGCGATGACCCTGCCATGGGAACGGCGCTACCTGCCGGCGAATAGCCCCGCAGCAATCCGGTTACCTGAGGGTGAGTTGCTGACCGATTTGCAGCATGACCGATTTGATGGTTGGACTGTGCTCTTCCAGCACGTGATCCACCTGTGACAGATCGAGTTCGCCCAGGTGCACCTTTTCGCAGATCTTCAGCCAGGCCCATCCGGTGGCTGCTGTCAGGGCGCCAGCCACAGTCGCGTTGATTGCCAGTCCCGCTCCCGGGATGAGCCTTGGCAACGGCTTTGCGATGCTGCTTGGCCGATGTCGCGATCACCCGTTGCACCGGCAGGTCGAGGGGATTGCCGTCGGCGTCCTCGGGGCTTTCCAACCACTTGACGAACAGGTTGACTTCTTCGGAAAGCTGGTGCCTGCCGAGCGGCAGCTTGCGGAACGGCACCTTGGTCAACACCAGGATGACCTTCAGGCCCGCGGCGTCGAGCGCATCCCCCTGCCAGTCTTGGCGCGTTCCTCGCCGAACACAGCGTTGACCAGGGTCGACTGCGGGGGCTAGTCGTTGACGCGGCGGTGGGCGCCCAGCACCTGCCGCTGCAGCGGCAGGCAGGCCGTCAGTGCGCCACTGGCCAACCCGATTCCGGCGACCAGCACCCCCACCATGATCAGCGGCCCGGACTGGCTGCCTGCCCCCAGGCGCCGGGCAAGGTCATACATCGGGTATGCCATGCCAGCCCCCAGCGCTGCGCCCAGTGTGACGGCCAGCACGAGCGGGCCAAGGGTCTCCAGCCACATCACCTTGATGCCGTAGCTGAAGGGTGCGCCCATCCTGGCCATCGCGACCGACTGCTCAGCGCGTTCGAACACCGCCGATGCCTGGTTGATCAGGATCGAGGTCGCGGTCAGCGCGAACCCGATCGCCAGCGTGATGATTGCTCCCTTCGTGAAATCCCACGCGACCGCATCAGCGAAGCTGGCGCCAGCCTCGCCAGCACTGTCCCCGTTCACCGAGATCGGCATCAGTGCGACGTAGCCGCCGATCAGTGCCAGCAGCGACACCCCTGCCACCCGGTGCCAGGTCATCTGTGGGCTTGCCTGGATCCGCCTGGCCGCCCAGATCACCGACGGCCACCGGGCAAGCGCGAACAGTTTGCTGAATTGCTGCAGAAACCATGGGCCGACCGCATTGAAGGCCGCGATCATGCCCAGCATGATGCCGACCAGCACCCCGAACCCCCAGATGGCCCTGCCCAACGAGAGCGCATTCAAGCCCACCGAGCCAGCGATGAGAACCCCGGCGAAGATGGCCAATCGCCAGGCCTTCAGGCCGGGACGCGCTGCCTGCCGTGCAACACCCAGCGGCGAGATGCGCACCTGCCGTAACCCCCACCACGCCGAGACCAGACCCAGCAGGATCACAAACAGGGCGATCGCTGCGATCAGGTACCAGTCAAGCAGCATCTCTTCGGCCGTCAGCGGCAGGGCGAGCATCTCGAGGTTGCCCCAAAGCGGCAGGCTCACCAGGTAAACCACCACTCCGATCGATGTACCAGCCACGGCCTGCACCAGGGTGTCAACGAGGGACATCCGGCTGACATCGCGCGCCGACAACCCGATCAGGCGCAGCGCAGCCAGCCGGCGTTCGCGTCCCCGCGCCCCCAGTACGGCCGCGCTGGAGGCCAGTGCGAAGATGCTCGGCACGATGAGGGTGCAGGCGACCAGCGCCAGCACGAAGTAGAACATGAGGACGTGGTCGAAGGTCTGGTCAATGCCGAGCAGCTCAGCCAGGATGCCGCGGGGTTGCTGCCAGCGGTTGAAGAACAGCATCGTGCCGCCGGCAAGTGTCAGGGCGAGCGCGGAACAGATCAGGAAGGCCAGGGTGCCGGCCAGATAGAGCAGTGATTCACCCTCCCGGGTGGTGAACCGTGAACGAGCCAGCAACAGCCCGGTGCTGAACAGGCCGCTGGCTCGCGGGGCGTTCATCGCAGATCACCACTGGTCAGCGCACCCAGCATCGGGCGGTCAGTGTGTACCTGGCCGTCGCTGATCTCAATGAGCCTGGAGCACCATCTCGCCACGTTGATGTCGTGGGTGACCAGCACCAGCGCTGCACCAGCCAGTCGACAGGTCGTGGTCAGCAATCCCATGACCTCGTGCCCGGTGGTCTGGTCGAGGGCACCGCTGGGCTCATCGGCGAAGACGATCCTCGGTCCACCGACCAGCGCCCGGGCGATGGCCACCCGTTGGGCCTGCCCGCCCGACATGTCGCCGGGCCGGCGATCGCGCAACTCGGTCAAGCCCAGACGCTCCAGCATCTCGTCGGCGGCCCGCAGCGATCGGGTGCGCCCGGTACCAGTGAGCAGCAACGGTAGTGCGATGTTTTCGCGGGCCGGGAGTTCGGGGATCAGTTGGCCGTCCTGGAAGACGAATCCGAAGCTCGCCAGACGAAGGTGTGAGCGTTCCGGATCGTCCAGCATCGACAGGGGGTGGGTGTCGAAGTGGACAGTGCCCTCGTCGGGCACCAGGACTCCGGACAGGCAGTGCAGCAGGGTGGACTTGCCTGAACCGGATGGCCCCATGATCGCCACCGATTCACCCGCACCGATGGACAGGCTGACACCGGCCAGAGCCCGCACCGCCTTGTAGCATTTCGAAATGTTCTGGGTGGTTAGAAGCGGGCGTGGTGCATCCAGCGAGTCGGAGTTCATGGGTTTTGATTGAACTCCCCGTTTCGCGTGGGGAACAGGGTGCCGGCTCTGCTCCCGGGTTGGTCCAGCACTATCCCTGAGTGGCCGCCCGGCCGAACCACTACCGTTCGGTGCCGCTGTCCGGCAGGTTGACGTCGAGGATCCACGCGTTCAGCAGCACGCGCATCGGGGCGAGGATCTGGTCGAGGACGGCCGGGTCGAGGTTCTTGATGTCGTTCTCTTCGGGGGTCAGGTGCAGCAGGCCATTGGCGACGCAGGAATCGTAGACGGCGGTCAGGATCTCGACTGCGGATTCCTCGGGCATCGAAAGCACCAGGCCATAGCTTTCGATAACGGGGCGCATGGCTGCCAGCACATCGGTTTGGAAAGCTCGGCGGAATGCCAGGTAGGCGTCCCGAATCACTGGCTCGCGGGCGGCATAAGACCTGATTTCTTGCTGCATCAGAATCCAGTGCCGGTCAGTTTGACGTCCCTGCATCCACAAGGTTGCGGCCATCTCGATGGCTTCCTCACGGGTGCCCATGATGGACGAAAGCACCGAATCGGAAAGCAGCCGGCTCACCCCGGCAATATTGCTTACGTGGTCGGCGCTGAGCAGCGCCAGCACGAGTTCATCCTTCGAGGCGAAATTCGAGTAGAACGCTCCGCGGCTGTACCCGGCACGGTCGCAGATCTCCTCGACCGTCGCCGCCAGCACGCCGCGCTCCGCGAAGATCTCGGCGGCTGCGTCCAGTAGCCGGGCCTGGGTCTCGGCCCGGCGCGGCGTGATTGGTGCGTCGTCGCTCATCAGGCACCCCTTCTCGCAGCGTTTGCCGACATTCCCGGCGCTGGGACGACCAGCTTAACAAGTACTGATTCAGTGCAGGCGTGCATGGATGTGGGAATAGACTTGCAAGACCAATGAAAACGTGACGGCATGTCACCGCAAAAGGATCGAGGAGGACCCCATGAATGCCGAAATCGAAACCGCTGAACGGATCGTGGTGGGCACCGATGGCTCTGAGCGGGCCAACAAGGCAGTGGAATGGGCCGCTGACCGGGCCGTGGCACGAAAATTGCCGCTATTGGTTTTGTTCGTCGTCCCCGAGATGCCCTTGCCGGGGCGCACTGCAGCCGCAGCCGCCATTTACCATGGCCGCGACTACGTCGCCGACTATGTCAACCACGCCCAGGAGCAGGTCGACAAGATCGTGGCCGAGCTGCAGCAGAGGTATGACGGGCTGGACGTGACCGGCCTGGCCCTGCAGGGCAACCCGTCCTATGTGCTGGCCGGGGCCTCCAAGGACGCCGCCATGGTCGTGGTCGGTGCCCGCGGGCAGAGCGCACCGCTGTCGGTGCGGCTGCTGGGCGGAGTGTCCGACGCCGTAGCCTCGCACGCAAAGGGACCGATCGCAGTTATCGGTGATGGATCCCATGAGCACCCCGATGGTCCGGTCGCGGTCGGCGTGGACGACTCACCGCCCGCAAAGGCCGCCATCGAGCTCGCGTTTGACGCTGCCGATGTGCGCGGGGTGCCGGTGATAGCCGTCAATACCTGGGACTTCGGTCCCTATGACGCGTTCAACGCCGAGGTCTGGGAACGGTCCATGGCAGAGATCACCGAGAGCCTCACCGAGAGCGTCACCGAGATCCTCGCCCCAATCCGGGCCAGGTACCCCAACGTTCCCGTCGAGATCCGGGTGGTGCGCGGGCGCCCCGAAACTGCCCTGATCAAGGCCTCCGAGGAGGCCGGGCTGGTGGTCGTCGGTTCACGCGGCCGGGGTGGGTTCACCGGGCTGCTGCTCGGATCGACCAGCAAGCACGTGCTCCGTGAGTCGAAGTGCCCGGTCATCGTCACCCGCGGATACCGGCTGCTGCACACCTGAGCCACCCGAGTTGGTGCCAACGCCCAACTACCGCGTATGATCAGGGACAGGTCCCCCACGCGGCGGCATCTCACCCAACTCCCCCAGGGTCGGAAGACAGCAAGGGTAAGTGAGCTCTACCGGGTGCGTGGGGGGCCCCTTTGTGTTCTGGGGGGACGTGGTGTGAAAACAGTCGGCGCTTCGGCATAGGCTTGCCGCGTGGAAGACGACCTTGGCCTCGAAGCAGAAGAACTCCTGGCATACGACCAGGAGGGCCCGGGCCTGTTCGATGAGCCGTTGCCAGCCCCCGAGCCTGCCTGCGATGTCAAGGCTGCCGAAGGGGTCGTCGACGACGAGCCCGTTCCCGAAGACGAAGCGCCTGTTCCCGAACTGGTGGCCCCCGCGGCACCCGTCCGGCCATCCACCCAGGTCATGCGCCCCCAAACGCCGCTGGCGCTGTACCGGCGCTACCGTCCCGATACCTTTGCCGAGGTCATCGGGCAGGAACACGTCACCGAACCGCTCAGCCGGGCCATCGCCAACAACAAGGTCAACCACGCCTACCTGTTCAGTGGACCGCGGGGCTGCGGCAAGACCACCAGTGCGCGCATCCTGGCCCGCTGCCTCAACTGCGAGACCGGCCCCACCCCCCAGCCCTGCGGGATCTGCGACTCATGCGTGGCACTGGCGACCGGTGGGCCCGGCAGCATCGATGTGATCGAGATTGACGCGGCCTCGCACGGCCGGGTCGACGATGCCCGTGAACTGCGTGAGGGCGTCTACTTCGCCCCCGTGTCGAGCCGCTACAAGATCTACATCATTGATGAGGCCCACATGGTGACCAAGGAGGGCTTCAATGCCCTGCTGAAGGTCGTCGAGGAGCCGCCCGAACACGTCAAATTCATCTTCGCCACCACCGAGCCCGAGAAGGTCATCGGAACCGTCCGGTCACGCACGCACCATTACCCCTTCCGGCTGGTGCCGCCGCGGACCCTGACCGCCTACCTCGAGAAGATCTGCACCGAGGAGGGCGTCGACGTCGAACGTGGTGTACTGCCGCTGGTGGTGCGGGCCGGTGCCGGCTCGGTGCGCGACGCGCTGTCGGTGCTCGACCAACTGCTCGGCGCCGCAGACCGGGGCCGGGTGCCCTATGACCAGGCCGCCGGACTACTCGGTTTCACCCCTGATGCCCTGCTGGACGAGATCGTCGACGCCTTCGCTGCCGGTGACGGCAAGGGGGTCTTCGCCACCATCGACCGGGTCATCGAGATCGGGCAGGACCCGCGACGTTTCGCCGAGGACCTGCTCGAACGGATGCGCGACCTGGTGATCGTGGCCCAGGTACCCGAGGCGATCGAATCCGGGCTGATCGACGTCCCCGACGACCAGGCCGAACGCCTGCGCACCCAGGCCGCGGCGCTGGGCCCCGGCGAACTGACCAGGGCCGCCGAAGTCATTGCCACCGGGCTGACCCAGATGCGCGGCACCACCGCGCCCCGGCTGCACCTCGAATTGATCTGTGCCCGTGTGCTGCTGCCCAAGGCCGACGCAGACGGACGCGGTCTGCACGCCCGCCTCGACCGGCTCGAAAGGCGCCTCGACATGCCCGACCTGGTGCCCGGTCGTGGCATCACCGACGCTGACGAAGACGCACCCGCGGGTCTCCAGGAAGTGCCCGTCGCCTCTGCACCGCCCGCCCCCCAGCGGCCTGCACCGGCCCCGGCTGCACCGCCCCCGGCTGCACCTGCGGCCGCCGCTTCGGGTGGCCCGGGCACGGCAGACCTTCGACGCTTGTGGCCGCAGATCCTCGAAGAGGTGAAGACCCGCAAGCGCTTCACCCATGCACTGCTCAGCCAGAACGCTCACGTGGTCGAGGTGCGGGGCGGTGAATTGCTGCTCGGCTTCGCCAACCAGGGCACCCTGGAGCGGTTCACCAGCGGCGGCAGCATTGATGTCCTGCGCGATTGCCTGGTAGAGGTGGTCGGTGCCGACCTGCGCATCAGCGCCTCGGTAGATGGCGGACCCACCGCCAGTCCTGCCCCCGCGCAAGCCACGCAGCGGGCACCACAACGTCCAGCCGAGGCCAGGCCAGTCGCGCCGGCTGCTGCCGAGCCCGAGCCGGTGCTCGACCAGGCCAACCACGACGATGCGGTACTCGACGAATCGAATACCGACGCGGCAGAATTGCTGGCCAGTCAATTGGGCGCACAATTGATCGACGAAGAAGAAACCGGTTGAACCCACCCGAAAGGACATCCAGTGTTTCCTGAAGACATGGATATGAATGCCCTGCTTGAACAGGCGCAGGCGATGCAGGCACAACTGCAGCAGGCCCAGGAAGATCTCGCCAATTCCGTCTTCAGCGGTTCAGCCGGGGGAGGCCTGGTCGAGGCGACGATGACCGGCGGTGGTGAACTGGTGGGCCTGGTCATCAAGCCCGAGGCAGTCGACGTCGAAGATCTTGACTCGCTCAGCGACCTGATCATCGCGGCGGTCCGCGACGCCACCACCAAGGCCAGCAACCAGGCGCAGACCATGATGCCGGACCTCGGCGGGATGGGTTTTTGAGGTAGATCTTGTACGACGGACCGATTCAGGACCTCATCGACGAACTCGGGCGGCTGCCCGGCATTGGCCCGAAGAGTGCCCAGCGCATCGCCTTCTGGATGCTTGACCAGCCCGCCGAAGACGTGCAACGGCTGGCCGATGCACTGGTGCAGGTCAAGCAGCGGGTGCATTTCTGCGGCGTCTGCTTCAACGTGACCGACCAGGAAACCTGCCGCATCTGCCGCGACCCGCGGCGAGACGTGAGCACCATTTGCGTGGTCGAGGAGAGCAAGGACGTGATGGCGATCGAGCGGACCCGCGAGTTCCGCGGCCGCTACCACGTGCTGGGCGGTGCCATCAGCCCGATCGCCGGACGCGGCCCCGGCGACCTGCACATCGCCGAGCTGGTGCGGCGTTTGTCGGACGATGCGATCACCGAGGTGATCCTGGCCACCAACCCGAACCTTGAGGGTGAGGCCACTGCCACCTACCTGAGTCGCCTGCTCGGCCAGACCCCCGGGATCCAGATCAGCCGGCTCGCCTCAGGGCTGCCGGTCGGTGGCGACCTGGAATATGCCGACGAGGTGACTCTGGGACGCGCCTTCAGCGGTCGCCGCTACGTCGACTGAATCGTTGTCAGTCAGGTGCCCCGCGTTCACGGCGGGTCACCTCAACCCCGCCCATCAACCCCAGCCCCTGGATGATGACCCGGGGTGCACCCTCGGGTGCCTGCCGCTGTTGACGGGCCTGGTGGACCTTTTCCCAGCCGAAGCCACCCAGCAGACCGAAACCGGTCACCCGGACCTCCATCTCGGGCGGGACGATCACCTCAATGCCACCCATCACCGCGATACAGGTAATGGTGGTCTCCGGGCTGGTGAAGACAGCGTCCCTCAAGTCGATGGTGCCGCCACCCCAGAATGCGAGCGAGGTGTGGTGGGGTGCGACCACCCAGTCACCAGCCCGATCCATCCCGCCGAGCACCCCGACGGATATCGCTGCGCCCCGCTCGCCCTCTGCTGCGTAGCGGACCGGCAGGTTGTCCTCGCGTTCGGACTGCCAACTGTCCTGCACCAGTTCACCCTCATAGACCGGGGCGGGGACCAGGCCACCGATATCGGCGACCAGGTCAACCACCTCGTCGCTGTAGGTCGCAGCAAGCGAGCGCTCGGTCCGGTCCTGGAACTCCTCGCGAGACAGGCGTCCCGCACGCCAGGCCAGGGTCAACGACTCGATCGCCTGCTGCCGGTCGGCGTCACCGGCGCGCAGCCTGGGGCGCGGTTGCCATTCATCCGATGGCTGGTTCATACAAAACACTCTATGCCGCCCGCCGAGCCGGGGGTGCTGGGACTGTGGCTCACAGTCCGGGGCTCAGGGTCCGCCCCAGGTGGGTCACATTATGGACTGGGGTCGATAGATGGGCAGAAGAGTGTCGATACACGCCTGGAGGGAGTAGACTCATTTCGTCGGAAAGCTCCGACAAAAGCTGATGGCCCGCCCTTTGTCCCCCGCGGAGTGGTGGGCCATTGGCGCGTTATCAACCTCGCGGACAGGTGAACCATTTCGATGGTGTGGGTACCAGTTCAGTCGAGTCGTACGGGCCCATCGACTGGCCGATCCGAACCCGCAATTCAGCGGACGGCACCTCGCAGCCACGTGCCACCGAGTATGTGATCGTGACAAACATGCTGTCACCGGATTCGACCAGGGTGTCGACGTGACCGCTGGCGAGTTCCTGCCAACCGCCGCTGGCGGGCTTGACGTCCGCCCAGACCGAATCAGTCAACTGGCAGGTCGGGTTATCGGCGGGGTTGTGCAGTTCGAGCTTCACGACGGTCTGGCCGTCCTGGTTCTCGACCTGCCAGCCAGCCACCTGCAGGTCGCCCTGGCCCACGGTGTTGCATGCCGGAATCGGGGCAACAGTCGGTGTGGTGACCGGGTCAGTCGGAGTGGTCGGCTCGGGTGAGGTGACCGGTGGAGGGGTCGGTGTGGGCGACGGGCCGATCGGGGACGAGGTCGTCGGGACCGGCCTGGTCGGGGTCCTGGTGGGCCTCGAAGTGGTTGGTCGATTCGTGGGGCTCGCCGTGGCGGTCGGTGCCTGCGCAGGAACCTGAGCTGGCGGTTGCTGCGAATTGCTGGCGGTGGTGCCGGGAATTACGGGTGGCACTGTCGTCGCATCCGATTGTGCAGGCGTAGTGCCCGATGGCGTCGCTGAGCTCGATGTCGGCGAATCGCTGGGGGACGGTGCGCTGCTTGCCGGTTCGGTCTGACTTGGCCGCGGCCCGGGTGCCGAAGTGGTGACGGTGACGCCCGGGGTGTCGTCCGAGCCGCCTGGCATGCCGAACACGCCGGCAACGAACGCCACTATGACCAGCACGGTCGTTGCCCCGGCCACGATCGCGGTGGTGGCCAGCGCCTGGATACGTGCGGCGCGCTTGATGGCTGCCCCGGCCAGGCCGGTGCTGAAGGCACTCGGCTGGACTGGCAGATCGCGCAGGCGGGCGAGGTCGTCGAGATTCATCGGTCGACCTCCTTCGCCACCCGGCGCGGTTGTTGCGCTGGTGCCGGAGCATCAGCGCTGTCCTGCTCGGCCCTGGACGGCTGTGGAGTGCCTGCCTCGTCGGTCATCTCGTCCCGCAGTTTCGCCAGCGCCCGGTGGGCGGTCACGCGAACCCAGGATTCCTTGCGGTCAAGCTGCCGGGCCACCTCGGCCACGGGCAGGTCGTCCATGTAGCGGCCGACAACGACGGCACGCTCGCTGGGATTCAATGCGGCCAGGCCATTGGCGACCTGTAGCTCGAGATCGATGCCCGGCCAGGGATCGACGGTTTCTGGAACCTCGATCTCAACCTCGACGGGCCGCTCCTGGTACGAGCGCTTCCGTGCGCGGCTCAGGAAATGGTTGGTCAATACGGTTTGCAGGTAGGCCGGCTTGTCGTCGGCAGCCTTCACCTGGCGCCACTTCATCAATGCGGTCACGGCTGTCTCCTGGACAAGGTCTTCAGCCAGGTGCCAGTCCCTGCTGAGCAAGAGCGCACGACGGAATAGCGCGGGAGTCTGGCCTTCGACCAACTCCCGGTAGCCGTCAGGTACCGCCATACCGCTCCGTTCCCAGCACGTGAAGTGCGTAGGCCTTGATTGTTGCATCTTGTCACGAGCACTTCACCCCCCAAAGGCTACTGAGAAAACGTTTTGTGGGACAGGCGTACCCAGTCTCGACATGGTGGTGGCTGTGGCCCGCGTCCTCCAGCCCCCACTGGAGTTGGTGTTCCGTCCCCCGGACCAGAACGCTGCGGACCGCAGCCACTACCACGCGCAGCAGAGCAAAACCCCCGTGCGTCTGCCGCAACCGGCCCCGACACCAACCCATCCAGCGGGTGCCATCGCGGCCGAGACCTGAGTCGAGCATCGCTTCCCGGTCCCCCCGGATCAGAAAGCCATGTCCGCCTGTCCTACCCATATGACGCGGTGGGCCCCGGATTTCGTTACAAGCAATCTCAAACAATTTTTACTCAGTGGTTCCGGCTGGCTAAACTGGGGTCGCTGCACGGCTGGGAAGGGGCCATCACCCTGGAGCTGCCGGAAGAACAGCCGGGCACTTTGCCCGGCCCACTAGAACCGGCGGCAGCAATGAATCAAGTGGGGACGCCGCAGGCGTCCCAACAGGGGTGGTACCGCGGACGCCCGGACCGGCGCGTTCGTCCCTTGGCTCACCAGCAGCAACAGAGCAAAGGGAATTTGAGACGATGAGCGACACCCCGCAGCCTGGCGGTTACCGCAGCGTGTCGGCGCAGCTCGACCTGGCCGCAATGGATCACGAAATCCTCCAGCTGTGGCAGCACGGGGAGACCTTCAACCGGAGCTGGCAGGCCACCGCTGATGGCGAGCCGTGGAACTTCTACGAGGGCCCGCCCACCGCGAATGGCCACCCCGGCACGCACCACATCGAGGCCCGGGTGTTCAAGGACGTCTTCCCCCGCTTCAAGACGATGCAGGGCCGCCGCGTCGACCGCAAGGCCGGCTGGGATTGCCACGGCCTGCCGGTCGAACTGGCTGTCGAACAGGAACTTGGCATCGACGACAAGTCCGAGATCGAGGCCTATGGCATCGAGAGGTTCAACGACAAGTGCCGCGAATCGGTGTCGCGCCATGTCGGGGAGTTCGCCGACCTGACCGAGCGGATGGGCTACTGGGTCAACCTCGATGACGCCTACTGGACCATGGCCCCCGAATACATCGATTCGGAGTGGTGGGCGCTCAAGCAGATCTTCGATGCCGGGCGGCTGGTCGAGGACTACCGGGTCACCCCGTACTGCCCCAAGGACGAGACAGCCCTCAGCGACCACGAGGTCGCCCAGGGCTACGAGGACGTTGTCGACCCATCGGTCTACGTCCGCTTCCCGTTGACCAGTGGCCCCTGGGCCGGCGCGTCACTGCTGGTGTGGACGACCACACCGTGGACGCTGGTCAGCAACACCGCCGTCGCGGTGAACCCCGGCGTCACCTATGTGCGAGCCACCGACGGCCACGAGTCGCTGGTAGTGGCCGAGCCGCTGTTCGATGCAGTGCTGGGTGGCCAGACCGATGACGAGGGTAACGCCAAGTGGCACGTTACCGACGAGATCATCGGAGCCCGGATGGAACGCTGGGACTACCAGCGTCCCTTCGAGCTGGTGGAGTTCACCGAGAAGGCCCACCTGGTGGTGCTGGCGGACTACGTGACCACCGCCGACGGTACCGGACTGGTGCACCAGGCACCCGCATTCGGCGCGGACGACATGGCCATCTGCCGTGCCTACGGGCTCGAGATGGTCAACCCCATTCGCCGCGACGGCACGTTTGAAGAAGACATCGAATTGGTCGGTGGCCAGCTGTTCAAGACCGCCGACAAGGCCCTGGTGGCCGACCTGGTCGAGCGTGGGCTGATGTTCAAGGTGCTCGAGTACACCCACGCCTACCCGCACTGCTGGCGCTGCCACACCCCGTTGATCTACTACGCCCAGCCGTCCTGGTACATCCGCACCACCCGGATCATCGATGCGTTGCTGCGTGAGAACGAGGCAACCAACTGGTACCCCGAGCACATCAAGCACGGCCGCTATGGCGACTGGTTGAACAACAACATCGACTGGGCGCTCAGCCGCTCCCGGTACTGGGGGACCCCCCTGCCGATCTGGCGCAATGATGCAGACCCCAGCCGGATGGTGTGCGTAGGTTCGCGGGCGGAGCTGGGCGAGCTGGCCGGGCGCGACCTGTCCGAACTCGACCCGCACCGCCCCTTCGTCGACGAGATCACCTTCACCCTGCCCGGTGAGGAAGGGGTCTACCGTCGGGTTCCCGAGGTCATCGATGCCTGGTTCGACTCGGGCTCGATGCCGTTCGCGCAGTGGGGTTACCCGTGGGTGCCCGGTTCGAAGGAGAAGTTCGAGGAGCACTACCCGGCCGACTTCATCTGTGAGGCGATTGATCAGACGCGCGGCTGGTTCTACACCCTGATGGCGGTTGGCACGTTGGTCTTCGACCAGTCCAGCTACCGCAATGTGCTGTGCCTGGGCCACATCCTGGCCGAGGACGGCCGCAAGATGAGCAAGCACCTGGGCAATATCCTCGAGCCGATCCCGCTGCTGGAACGCCACGGTGCCGATGCGGTGCGCTGGTTCATGGCCTGCTCGGGGTCGCCGTGGTCGGCGCGCAGGGTCGGGCATGGGTCGATGCAGGAAGTGGTACGCAAGGTGCTGCTGACCTACTGGAACACCGTGGCCTTCCAGTCGCTCTACGCCCGCGCGAACAACTGGCAGCCGACCGGCGCCGCGCCGGCTGTGGCTGAGCGGCACCTGCTCGATCGCTGGCTGGTCTCGGCCACCCAGCAGTTGGTGGTTGACGTCACCACCGACCTGGAGGATTTCGACACCCAGCATGCCGGGACGCTGCTGCAGGCCTTCGTCGACGACCTG
>JBMNPP010000057.1:0-13464 GCA_050943675.1 Brooklawnia sp. | reverse complement strand
CCCGGTGGACGGGCTGATGGTGATGGCCGGCATCTACGAATTCTGGCGTGACCCGGCCGCCACCACCCCGGGCACCGGCTGGCTGGTCACCTGCTCGATCATCACCACCCGGGCCACCGACGAGGCGGGGCAGGTACACGACCGGATGCCCGTCCAGGTCGCGCCCCACAACTGGCAGGCGTGGCTGGATCCCGGCCTGGACGCACCGGACGTGGTCAAGGCGCTGGCGCACGTGCCCAGCCCTGGCGAGATGAAGGTGCGTCCGGTTTCGACCAGCGTGAACAAGGTGGGCAATGACGGCCCGGAACTGGTGGAACCAGTGGATTTGTGAGCCATCTTTGCGGTGCTTTGCCGGCGCGACGGGAATAGCCGGGCCGGTCTGCTCGTTGGTATCAGTATGCATTCGACACTGATGAGCCGGCCGCCGGCCGCGCCCGCCCCCGCTGGGGGTTACTACCGCGTGCAGCGTGATTCGGTAGTGTTGGACGCGATGACCATTCCCAGCACCGACGTGCGTGCCACCGAAACCGACGCCGAGCGCACTGCGCGCTTTGAGCGCGACGCCATGGAGTTCCTCGACCAACTGTACGGCGCTGCCCTTCGGATGACACGCAACCCTTCAGATGCCGAGGACGTGGTGCAGGAGACCTACGCCAAGGCTTTCAGCTCATTCGAGCAATTCAAGCCGGGGACAAACCTCAAGGCCTGGCTGTACCGGATCCTCACCAACACCTACATCAACACATACCGAAAGGCGCAACGCCAACCCCAGATCGGTGGGAACGCTGATGTCGAGGATTGGCAGTTGGCCCGGGCCGCCTCGCACACCTCGGGCGGACTGCCATCCGCCGAGCGCGAAGCGCTGGACAAGATGCCCGATTCGGTCGTCACCGAGGCACTCGAGTCGCTTTCCCCGGACTTCCGGCAGGCTGTCCTGCTGGCCGACGTCGAGGGGTTCTCCTACAAGGAGATCGCAGAGATCATGGGCACCCCCATCGGCACCGTGATGTCGCGGTTGAACCGGGGCCGCACCCAACTGCGGGCCAAGCTCGGTGACCACGCAGCCAGGCTGGGTATTGGCCGCGAGCGCGAGGACGGCGAAGATGCTTGATCCATTGCATCAGGTCAGCGCAGAAGATCGCTGTCAACTGGCGATGCGCAGCGTCCATGCCTTCCTGCATGGTGAGCTACCCGAAACCACCGCCCACGAGATCCGCGAGCACTTGATGGCCTGCGAACGTTGCATGGACAATTTCGATGCCGAGGAATTCATCGGCGCGTTGCTGCGGCGCTGTTATGGGCCGACCTCGGCACCAGCCGCCCTGCGGGTGCGGGTCTCGGAATTGCATGTCCACGTACACCGGCATGAGCCCGAGCAGCCCGCTTGAGCACCAGGTATCTCCTTGGGAATCAGCCTTGATCACTGGTCCGGGCCGAGCACCCATGGGTTCTTGGACCCCCAGACCAGTGACCCGGACTGATCGCTGAATTATCAGCAGCTGGGCCGCTTGCCGTGGTTGGCGGCATTCTTGCGGCGGGCACGACGCTTGCGTCCAGTTTTTCCCATTTCGACTCCAGACTTTGTGAATGCGGGGTGCGCGTGCGCGCAGTCGACCATTGTGCCAAAGCAGCCCGCCAATCAACAACCTGGACCACCGCGCGCTGGTACCGGGCCCGAAATTCCCATCAGGGTCGCAGGCTAAGGTTGATCACATGCTGCGGTTATCCCAGGTGATCGACGAACACACCAGCCTGACCGAAGCTGACCGGGAATGGTTGCTGGCCTTCGTCCGCGAGTGGGACCTGCTGGCAGATACCAGCTTCTCAGACCTGGTGCTCTGGGTGCCCGATGCGCATGACGAGAACGTGTTCTGGGCCGGGGCCCAGGTGCGTCCGGGGACCGGCCCGACCGCGCTCACCGACGACGTGGTGGGCGAGGACATCAGTTACGACCCCGAAGCGATGGTCACCACCGCCTGGCTCAGCCACGAGATCTGCGAGACCAGCGACAACAGTTTGCAGGCCGGAATCCCGGTGGAGGTGTGGGCGATCCCGGTGATGCGCAATGGTCACTGCATCGCTGTGATCGAACGGCATACCAACCGGATGGGTGTGCGGGCGCCCGGCGCGCTGGAGGACACCTACCTGGCGGTGGCCGACACACTCAGCCAGATGCTCCTGCATGGTGAGTTCCCGATGAACCCACCCAGCGATCCCACTACCAGCCCTCGGGTCGGGGACGGGCTGATGTGGATCGAACCCGGCGGCCATGTCTCCTATGCCAGCCCCAATGCGGTCAGTTGCCTGCGCAAACTCGGGTTCGCCGGTGACCTGGTCGGTGACGATGTGCGCAACCTGGCACCCGAGCTTGCCGAGGAATTCACCCGGGAACTGGAAGCGGCGCAGACCAAGCAGCCGCGTCGCACCACCTGGGAGTTCACCGTCGAACAGCCCCAGGCCAGTGTCCGTTTCCGGATACTGCCACTGATGCACTCGGATGAATGGGTGGCAACCCTCGCCCTGTGCCGCGACGTCAGCACGCTGCGGGAACGTGAGCGCCAACTGGTCACCAAGGACGCCACGATCCGCGAGATCCACCACCGGGTGAAGAACAACCTCCAAACGGTGGCCGCGCTATTGAGGCTGCAATCCCGGCGGATGCACTCGCCTGAAGGACGCGATGCGCTGCGTGACGCGATGCGCCGGGTGCAGTCGATCGCGGCGGTGCACGAGATCCTGTCGCAGGGCTTCGACGAGTCGGTCTGCTTCGATGACGTAGCCGACCGCATCCTGCTGATGGTCGGTGATGTCGCCTCTGCGGCCGGCCAGGTCAGCGCGCACCGCGAGGGCAGCTTTGGTGAAGTTCCCGGCACCATGGCCACCTCGCTGGCGTTGGTGATCACCGAGCTGTGCCAAAACGCCATCGAACACGGCCTGCAGGCCAGCAACGGCGAAGTGGTGGTGAAGGTCGACAGGGGCGAGGCGTCGCTGGTTCTCGAGGTCATCGACAACGGCACCGGTCTCCCGGAGAGTTTCGACCTGGCCTCGGCCAGCAGTCTGGGGCTCTCGATCGTCACGACCCTGATCAGTGATCTGGGTGGCGAATTCGAGTTGACCGACAACAACTCCGAGGGATCAACCGCACGGGTTCAGGTGGCCTGGTCACAGGCCGGCTGAGGAGCTATCAGGAGTTGCGGAGCCGAGCGCGCGAAGCGCGGCGCTTCATGGCCCGCCGTTCGTCCTCGCTCATTCCGCCCCATACGCCGTGGTCCTGACCCGCTTCAAGCGCCCAGCGCAGGCACTCCTCGCGAACCTCGCACCGGCGGCATACCTTCTTGGCCTCCTCGACCTGTGCCAGCGCAGGTCCAGTGTTGCCGATCGGGAAGAACAACTCAGGGTCTTCCGTTAGGCACGCAGCGCGGTGGCGCCAATCCATATGTCGCGGCTCCTTCTCTTCGATACCCGCCAAACAACCCTGCCACGATAGGCCATCAAGCGAAAGGCTTTCCGTAATGATTGTGGCCTGTTCGCGATCAGAATGCCATTAATCCGCGCCAAGAGCTGAGGACAGCAACTCCTTTTCTTCGGCCCGGTGGACTTCCGGGGACCCCGTCGAGGCGGCTGCCGCCCGCTGACGGGTGTACGGCCGCAGGTTGAACGGGCGACCCAGCGTCTCGGACATGAGTGGAATGAAGTTCAGTTTCAGGAACTCCCAGGGACCCTGGTTGGCCGGCTCGTCCTGCACCCAACGGATGTCGGTGACCTGTGGGTAGACCGCCAACTCCGCAGCCAACTCCGCATTGGAGTGCGGGTACAGTCGTTCGAGTCCGAGGATCGCGACCTTCTCGTCCAGGCCACGGGCGCTGCGCTCGCGGACCAGGTCCCAGCGGATCTTGCCCGAACACAGCAGAATCCGCTCGACCCTGGACGGATCGGTGATGGACGGGTCACCAAGCACCGGACGCCACCTGCTGGTGGTGAAGTCCTCCGGTTGCGATACTGCCAACTTGTTGCGGAACATCGACTTCGGCGTGGCGATGACCACCGGCCGGTGCCAGTTGACCTGCACATGCTGACGCAGCAGGTGGAAATAGCTCGCCGGGGTGGACGGCTGACAGACCGCCAGGTTGTCACCGGCACACATCTGCAGGAACCGCTCGATGCGTGCACTGGAGTGATCCGGTCCGGCGCCCTCGTGCCCGTGCGGCAGCAACAGCGTCACCCCAGACTTCTGGGTCCACTTGGGCAGGCCAGAGGCGATGAATTCATCAATGATGATCTGGCCACCGTTGCTGAAGTCGCCGTACTGCGCCTCCCAACAGACCAGCGCCTCGGGGGCAGCCACCGAATAGCCGTATTCGAAGCCCATCGCGGCGTACTCACTGAGGAACGAGTCATGGATGTCGAAGGGGGCCTGATCGGCTGCCAGGTGCTTCAGCGGCACCCACGCCTCATTGGTCACCCGGTCGACGATCGCCCCGAAGCGCTGGCTGAACGTGCCGCGCCGGGCGTCCTGCCCGACCACCCGCACCGGATGGCCCTCGAGCAGCAGCGTGCCGAAGGCAATCAGCTCGGCAGTGGCCCAATCGATGGGGCCTTCCAGGATCGCGGCAGCCCGCCGCTTCAATTGCGGATCGACCTTGGGGTGAACGTGGAAGCCCTTGGGCAGGTTGTTGTAGACCTCGGCGACCTTGGCCATCTCGGTAGCTGTGGTGGCGGTGCCGATGCGCATGGTGGCCTTGGCCGGGTAGCTCGGCACCAGCCGGTATTCCTCGTCCTCCCTGGGCACCTCCGGGTCGCGCACGTCAGCGAAAACCTCTTCGAGGCGATCCCGGAACTTGTTCACCGCGTTCTCAGCGTCGGTGATCGAGATGTCGCCACGACCAATCAGCTGCTCGGTGTACAGCTTGCGTACCGGACGCTTCTTGTCGATCAGGTTGTACAGCAGCGGCTGGGTGAAGCTCGGGTCGTCGCCCTCGTTGTGACCCCGGCGCCGGTAGCACAGCATGTCGATGACGACGTCCTTGCCGAACTGCTGCCGGAACTCGAAGGCGAGCTGGGCGGCATGGGCGCAGGCGTCCGGGTCGTCGCCGTTGACGTGCCGGATGGGTGCCTGCACGGTCTTGGCCACGTCGGTGGCATACACCGAGCTGCGTGCATCGACCGGACCGGTGGTGAAGCCGATCTGGTTGTTCACCACCAGGTGGATCGTGCCGCCATTGCGGTAGGCAGGTAGCTGGCTCATCTGCAGGGTCTCGTACACCACGCCCTGCCCGGCGAACGATGCATCACCGTGCACCAGCACCGGCAGTACCGCGAACTTGCTGGGGTCGGGCAGGCGGTCGTTCTTGGCGCGGACGATGCCCTGAACCACCGGGTCGACGGCTTCCAGGTGTGACGGGTTCGCGGCCACCGAGGCGCGCACGGTGGCGCCACTGGCAGCGACGTACTCGCCGTCGGCACCCAGGTGGTACTTCACATCGCCACTGATCGCCTCGAAGTCGTCGGCACGGTTGTCGAACTCGCGGAAGACCTGTGAATACAGCTTGCCGACGATGTTGGTGAGCACATTGAGCCGACCGCGGTGGGGCATCCCGATGCAGACCTCGACGATCTCGTCGTTGGCAGCCTGCTCGCAGATCTCGGCCAGCACCACGATCGCCGATTCGGCTCCCTCGAGGCTGAAGCGGGTCTGGCCGACGTACTTGGTCTGCAGGAAGGTCTCGAAGACCTCGGCCTCGGACAGCTGATCGAGGATGCGCAGGTGTTCGTCACGCGGACGCGGGGTGTGTGGACCCTCGAGGCGCTCCTGAAGCCAGCGGCGCTGCTCGGGGTCGTGGATGTGCATGTACTCGATGCCCGTGGTGTGGGCATAGGAGTCGCGCAGGATGTCCACGATCTCGCGCAGGGTCATGAAACCGGACTCGCCACCGGCGAACCAGCCCACCGGGAACTGCCGGTCAAGATCCCACAGCGTCAGGCCGTGGGTGCCCAGCTCGAGGTCGGGGTGGGTGCGCATCCGGTACTCGACCGGGTCGACGTCGGCCTGCAGGTGACCGTACATGCGGTACCCGGTGATCAGGTTGGCCACGCGGGCCTGCTTGCCGACCTGGTGGTTTCGGTTGATCGGGATATCAGCGCCCCACTTGACCGGTGGGTACGGGATACGCAGCGCCTCGAAGATCTGCTCATAGAAGTCGTCGTCACCCAGCAGGAAGCGGTGGATGTGCCGCAGGAATTCGCCTGATTGGGCGCCCTGGATGACCCGGTGGTCATAGGTCGAGGTGAGGGTGGTTACCTTGCTGACGGCCATCTCGTTGAGGGTCGATTGCGAGGTGCCAGCGAAATCAGCGGCGTAGCCGATGGAGCCGACGCCAAGGATCGTGCCCTGCCCGGGCATCAGCCGGGGCACGGACATGCTGGTGCCCAGACCACCCGGGTTGGTGATGGTGACCGTGGTGTCAGCGAAATCATCGACTGACCAGTCCGAGTCGCGCGATTTGCGGATCAGCGTCTCGAAGGCCGCATAGAACTGCGAGAAGTTCAGGTCCTCGGCTGACTTGATGTTGGGGACCAGTAGCTGCCGCTGGTCACCCTTGACCACATCGATGGCGATGCCGAGGTTGATGTTGGGGTTTTCGACCAGCACCGGCTTGCCGTCGTCGGTCTGCTCATATGAGTTGTTCATGGCGGGCAGGGCCTTGATGGCCTGCACCATGGCGTAGGCAACTATGTGGGTGAAGCTGACCTTGCCGCCACGGCTGCGCCGCAGGAAGTTGTTGATCGTGGCGCGGTTCTCGATGACCAGCTTCATCGGGATGGTGCGCACTGATGTGGCCGTCGGCATCTGGAGTGAGGACTCCATATTGCGCGCGGTGCGCATGGCCGGACCCTTCATGATCACCCGGCGGGCGACGTCCTCGGAAAGCTGCGGGCGAACCAGTGGATTGGGCACCTCGGGGCCCAGGCTGCGCGCCCCCGGCTGGTGAGGAGCCTCTGCGCGCCTGTCGACCCGCTCGACCGTGGCCACCGGTGTGTTGGCAGCCGGGGTCGCTGGGGTGTCCGTCGGCTCGGGTCGTTGCGCTGGCAGGCTCACCTCGACCGGCGGAGCGGTTGGCGTTGGAGCGCTGGTGGGTGGTGTGGCCCTGGCCGCTGGTTGCCTGGTCGTTTGGGCAGCCGCAGGCGCGGGGGCAGTCGCAGATGGTGGGGCCGCTGCAGGCGGTGCGTCCTGCTCGTTGCGGAAGAACTCGGCCCAGGCCGGCTCGACCGAGGCAGGATCATTCTGGTAGCGCTCACGCATTTCTTCGATGAGCCAGTCGTTGGCACCGAAATCGTCGAAACTGGACATTATGTGATGCGGTGGAAGCCGCTTCGCCCCTTCCGAAGTATGGCCCGCACACGAACCGTGTTCGAGCCAAGGATCTGGCGTCAACTCTAACGGCCGGGCATCGGCTGGGGGCATAGTCGCAGTCAGTCAGGATATGGCAGTTCGCTGCCAGCGCAAGGGCGTTCGCCGCGGGGCACTCAGGGCCCGCTGCTCAGATGAGCAAAGTGGGCGCTTCGAGGTCGAATTTGCTGCAGGGGCCGGGCTGATGACGGACGCTGGACGCACCGGCCCCAGGACGAATGGGGCCATTCACAATGAAGTGAGAGCGAGGAGTCATGAACTCTGGATCGTATCTGCTTGGTATCGACATGGGCACTGGCGGCGCCCGCGCCGGCGTTTTCGACCTTGAGGGTCGCGAACTTGCCTCGGTGGCAACCGAGTGGAAGACATCGTTCCCTCGGCCAGGACGCGCAGAGCAGGATCCCGAGGATTGGTGGAAGTGCATCATCGCGTCGGTGCGTGGCGCGGTGGAGAAGGCGGGCGTGCCCACGGACGCGATCGCTGGCATCGGCCTTGATTCCACCTCATCAACCGTGGTGGCCGTGGACCGGAACAACAACGTCCTGCGGCCAGCACTGCTGTGGATGGACGTGCGGGCAGCAGCCGAGGCCGACATCCTGGCGGCAACCGGTGACGAGGCCCTCAAGTACTCAGGCTACGGACCGGTCTCGGCGGAGTGGGGTACCCCCAAGTCGATGTGGATCCGCAAGAACGAACCAGAGGTCTTCGAAGAGGCAGTTGTTATCGCCGACTGCACCGACTGGCTGGTCAACCGGCTCACCGGTGAATGGACGATGTCGATCAACCATGCGGCCTGCAAGTACTTCTACGACGGCGATCACGGCGGCTGGCCGGTGAGCCTGTACGAGAAGGCGGGTGCGGCAGATGTGCTGGACAAGTTCCCCAAGACGATGTTGCCGCTGGGCGCCAAGGTGGGCGGGCTGTCACTGGCTGCCGCCAACGACCTGGGACTCAAACGGGGCACCCCGGTCGCCGAGGGTTGCATTGACGCCTATGCCGGGGCCATCGGTCTCGGTGTGGTGGAGCCCGACAAGATGGCCTTGATCACCGGTTCCAGCCACGTGATGATCGGCCAGTCACGCACTCCGCTGCACGCCAAGGGTCTTTGGGGTTCGTTCACTGATGCGGTCATCCCTGGTGAATACACCGTTGAGGGTGGCCAGTCGTCCACGGGTTCGGTCGTGGCGTGGTTCAAGAACACCCTGGCCAAGCAGGCGTGGGAAATCGCCAAGGCAACCGGCCGCGACCCCTACGAGGTGCTGAACTAAGAGGCAGCCAGGATCGACATCGGTTCAGAAGGATTGGTGCTGCTCGACCACTTCCAGGGCAACCGCGCCCCATATTCCGATGCGCGTTCCCGCGGCGTCTTCTGGGGCCTGTCGCTCGGCCACACCGAATTCCACATGTACCGGGCAATCCTGGAAGGCATTTGCTTCGGCACCGAATCGATCTTCCAGACGATGCGCGACAACGGCTACCCGCCCGAACAGGTCGTGGTTTCCGGTGGCCCGGCGAAGTCGGACTTCTGGATGCAGATGCATGCCGACGTGTCCAACCTGCCGATGGCATTCACTCGCAACACTGAGGGCCCGATTCTCGGCTCGGCGATGATGGGTGGTGTGGCAGCCGGTATCTTCGCAGACCTGCCCGATGCAGCCAGGGCCATGGTGCACACCATCAAGGAGATCCAGCCCAACCCAGAGGCCCACGAGGCATACAAGTACAACTACCAGGCGTACCTCGACACCTATCCGGCCATGAAGCAGTTGATGAACGACATGGTCCGCCACCTCGACGACGCCTGAGATCCGATCAGCAAACAGGAGGAATCCAATGACAGAAAAGATGACTGCTGCGGTCATGTATGCAGTTGGCGACACCCGGATCGAACAGGTCGACAAGCCGACCCCGGGACCGGGTGAGGTGCTGCTGAAGATCGCCTACGTGGGCGTGTGCGGTTCCGACCTGAGCCGGATGTTCGAGTCCGGCCCGCACAAGCTCCCGCTGATCACCGGGCACGAGTTCTCGGGCTGGGTGGATGAACTGGGCGAGGGAGTGACCGGTCTTGAGGTTGGTGACCTGGTCACCGTGCCGCCGATGCTCCCGTGCTTCAAGTGCCCACCGTGTGTGCAGGGGGAGTTCAGCCTGTGCGAGGACTACGACTACTACGGCTCGCGTCGAGATGGCGCCTACGCCCAATACGTCGTGGGACCGTCGAACCTGCTGCTGAAGGTGCCCAGGGACCTCGACCCCCGGGCGGCGGCGATGGTCGATCCAGCCGCAATCGCACTGCACGCGATCTACCGCACCAAGTTGCGGATCGGCGACCGGGTCGCGGTACTGGGTGGCGGCGGGCCGATCGGTCTGTTCTCGGTGCAGTGGGCCAAACTGGCCGGTGCCAGCGAAGTCGTTGCGATCGACGTGTCACCGGAGAAGGCGGAACTCGCGATCCAGGCCGGAGCCGACCATGCCACTTCATCAAACGAAGAGCTGGAGCCCCTGGTCGGCAAGGGATTCGACCTGGTCATCGAGACCTCCGGGGTTGCTCCGGTGGCCGACCAGGCCGTGCGGATCACGGCGCGGCATGGTGAGGTCGTGCTGATCGGTATCCCGCACACCGACGTGGTGCTCAAGGAGAAGACCTGGGCACGGCTGATGCGTCTGGAGATCGGCATCCTCGGCTCGTGGAACTCGTTCTCGGCACCGTTCCCGGGTGCGGAGTGGGAGACCACGGTGGCCAAGATGGCATCCGGTGAACTGAAGTGGGAGTTCATGATCACCCACGACGAGCCGGTCGAAAAGGTACCGGAGTTGATCGGCCAGATGGCACGACGCGAGATCGTGTCCTCGAAGGTGCTGTTCCACCCGAACGGAAGGCATCAGCAACAGTGAGCCGTCTGGGGCCGGATCGCGCCCACCTCCTGCTTCGCGTCAGCCAGCTGCACTACGAGCAGCGGTTGACCCAGCAGGAGGTGGGCGACCGGCTCCACCTCACCCGCTGGCAGGTCGGACGCCTGCTCAAGGAGGCCCACGCCAAGGGCATCGTCAGGATCGAGATCGTCCATCCCCAGGGACGTGATCGCCAGCTCGAAAACGAACTGATGGCGGTGGCCGATCTGGCCGAGGCGGTGGTGATCCCTGGTACCGATGACCCGGTCCAGACCCGGCAGGCAGTGGCCAGGGCAGCCGGTGAATACCTGGCTGACCTGGCCGAGCCCCCCGGCACCCTGGCTGTCTCGTGGGGTCGGACCATGAGCGATGTGGCCAGCACGATTCCCTCGTCCTGGGCCCAGGGAACCCGCGTCGTGCAGGCCAATGGCGGACTCAGCCGGCCAGGCCCGGGAGACCCGGCCGCGATCATCACCGCGCTGGCCAGGCAGGCAGGCGGCTCGACCGTCTTCCTGCCCGCCCCAGCAATCGTCGACTCACCCGAATTGGCGGCGGCACTGCGGCGCGAACAATCCATCGCCGAGGTACTGCGGCTGGCCCGCAGCGCAGACGTACTGCTCTTCTCGCTCGGGGCCGTCAACCACGAATCCGTGCTGGTGCAGTCGGGTTGCCTGCGACCGGCCGATGAGGAAATGCTGATCGTCCGGGGCGCGGTGGGCGATGCAGTTGGCCGCTTCCTCGATGCCGCCGGTAATGCGATCAGCCCCGAACTTGAGGCCCGTAGCATAGGGCTCGAACTGTCCGATGTCATCGATTCCCGACTGGCCATCGCCGTCGCCTGCGGGCAGGACAAGTGGCCGGTTGCCCAGGCATGTCTACGGCGCGGGCTGTGTGATGTGCTGGTCACCGACAGCGGTACCGCCCGCCACTTAACGGCCGTCCTGGCCGAACAACCGAAACCTGTTGAAAACCCAACATGATGGAAAGAGACCAGATCATGACCGAACCGACCAGGGGCCAGGTTGCCCAGATGATCGACCACACTCTGCTGAAGCCCGAAGCGACACCCCAGGACGTCGCCGCCCTGGTCGCCGAGGCCGAACGACTCGGCTGCTACTCGGTTTGCGTGTCAGCCTCATTGGTGCCACTGGAGGTGCCCGCCGCGGTCAAGCTCGCTGTCGTGTGCGGTTTCCCTTCGGGGGCCCACGCACCACAGGTCAAGGCAGCCGAGGCGAAGGTCGCTGCACAGGCCGGGGTCGACGAGATCGACATGGTGATCAACCTGGCCAATCCGCTCACGGGTGCCTTCGACAAGACCGAGGCAGAGATCCGCGCGGTGCGTGAGGCCGCCCCGGAAGTAGTGCTCAAAGTGATCATCGAGTCCGCAGCTCTTGATGACGAGCAGATTGTGGCGGTCTGCCAGGCGGCCGAACGCGCTGGTGCGGACTTCGTGAAGACGTCGACAGGCTTCCACCCGGCCGGGGGAGCAAGCGTCGAGGCGGTCGAAGTGATGGCCCGCACGGTTGGCGGACGACTGGGGGTCAAGGCATCGGGCGGTATCCGGGACGCCGAGACTGCCCGCGCCATGATCGCTGCCGGGGCGACCCGGCTGGGATTGTCGTCCTCTGCGGCCGTGCTCGCCGGATTCGACGGATAGTCATGCAGCCGCTCCCGGGCGCTGGCCAGGCGCGACCGATTGTGTTGACCGACTCACTGCCACTCGGCATCGACTCGGTCAAGGTGGCCATCTTCGATGTGGACGGCACCCTGGCCAGGGACGATTCGAATGTCTCGGCCGAGATGATCGCCGCGCTGCGTGATCTGGCGCAGGCAGGAATTCATGTCGTCTTCGCTTCGGGACGAATGACGCCGAGCCTGCTCAAGCTCTTCGAACGGATGGGCGAACCCGGCTACCTGATCGCCTGCAATGGTGCAGTGAGCATGCACACCGTGGATGAAGAGGTCGTCGCAGCGGCACCGATGAGCGCCGGCCAGTATGCCACCGCCCTGGCGGTCGGCCGGGAACTGGGTCTGCACATCACGATCTTCGGGGTCCGTGACTTCTACGCCGAGGATGACGGGGAATGGCTCGAAGGATTGAGTGGGCCCAATGAGGGCAGGGCCCCGGTGCTGACCCCACTGGACACCCTGGATCCCGGTGACCGGCTGAAGGTGATGTATCACGTGGCCACCGAACGGCAGCCAGAGGTGCTGCCGCGGTTGCGTGAGCGCTTCCCGGCAACTGTGCAGACGCTGCCGGAGTTCTTCGAACTGACCGCGCCCGGAGTGAACAAGTGGAGCGGCATCCAGCCCATCCTGGCTGATCTGGGCGCGGACCCTGACCAGGTGCTCGGGGCAGGGGATTCGGAGAACGACCTGACCTGGCTGCCACATGTCGGCATCTCTGTCGCGATGGAGAACGCCTATCCCCATGTCAAGAGCGCCTGCGACTACGAAGTGGGGCACAGCGATGACGACGCGCTGGCCGAGTTGCTTCAGCGCTGGGTGTCGCAGCTTCGTGCCGGACGAGATCGGGCGGTGTGAGTCCGAGCGGCTGGTTTGGTACTGGCAAATTCGCTGACTGAGTCAGTGGTGGCTGGCCCTTGTCGCCCAACGTGCCCGATAGCGAGGGGCGCATGTGTGGTGTGGGTTGGCGTCGGGCCGTCATCGGTTGATCTGTGCGATTCAGGCCCGAGATTGTGCCTCAACTGTCGTCTGCCGGCCCGATCCAGGGCCTGCGCTTTTCCTTCAGCTATGTAGGCGTCGGGAGCTGTTCCTCTGCGACAGTGCCCGACGCCTACATAGTTCTGTGATCAGTGTCGGAGGCTGTTCGCGAAGGTGTTCGTCATCGGTGAATCTGTGAGCCTCAGGCCCGAACCGTGCCTCGCCTGTCGGCTGCTGGTCCGATCGAGGGCCTGCGCTTTTCCTTCAGCTATGTAGGCGTCGGGAGCTGTTCCTCTGCGACAGTGCTCGACGCCTACATAGTTTTATGGTCAGTGTCGGAGGCTCTTCGGCGGTGTGGGGAATCTGCCGGATATCGCGGATTGGGATTCAGATCAAAACCGCCCAAGATCGGAAAAAGTGTGTTTAGGCGTGTCGGACTGCCCTTCGGGGTCGCGAGCGAGAAAGCCGAAGATCTTGACAACCACACAAACAGTGACGGAGAC
>JBMNPP010000056.1:0-13740 GCA_050943675.1 Brooklawnia sp. | reverse complement strand
CCTCGACACCGATGGCCTGGATATCAGCGATGACGTGCTTGAGGGCGTCACCAAGTTCATCCCGCACGAGTGGGCCGACGAACTGCCGCGCATCGCCCAGTGGTTCGACTTCCTGAGCGAGCGGCTGCCTCCCGAGATGGCCGAGGAGTACGCCCGGATCCGCCGGGGCGTCCTGAACGCTGTCGAACAGACGCCGCGACCCCGCTAGACCCAGCGATACCGGCCCCGGGAGCAAGCCGCCCCGGGGCCGGTATCGCTGCTATCGGACAGCCAGGAACCTGATGGCATATATATTCGACAACTCGAATAAGTTTCGGTTAGGCTTGCCGGCGTGTCAAAGGTCCTAACCTCACTGCCCACCGGTCAACGTGTCGGAATAGCCTTCTCCGGTGGCCTCGATACCTCCGTCGCGGTCGCCTGGATGCGCGAGAAGGGCGCCATCCCCTGCACCTACACCGCAGACATCGGCCAGTACGACGAACCCGAGATCGAATCCGTCCCCGGTCGTGCCCTGCAATACGGCGCCGAGATCTCGCGGCTGGTCGACTGCCGCGAATCCCTGGTCGATCAGGGCCTGGTGGCGCTGCAGTGCGGCGCTTTCCACATCAGGACGGCCGGCAAACCGTACTTCAACACCACCCCGCTGGGCCGGGCGGTGACCGGCACCATGCTGGTGCGCGCGATGGCCGCCGACGACGTATCCATCTGGGGTGACGGGTCGACCTACAAGGGCAATGACATCGAGCGGTTCTACCGCTATGGCCTGATGGCCAACCCGCAGCTGCGCATCTACAAGCCCTGGCTCGACACGGCTTTCGTCACCGAGCTGGGCGGGCGGGCCGAGATGAGCCAGTGGCTCACCGAGCGCGACCTGCCCTACCGCGATTCCCAGGAGAAGGCCTACTCGACCGACGCAAACATCTGGGGCGCCACCCACGAGGCGAAAACCCTGGAGCACCTGGACGTGTCGATGGAAACCGTCGAGCCCATCATGGGTGTCAAGTTCTGGGATCCGCAGGTCGCCATCGACACCGAGACGGTCACGCTGGCCTTCGAGAACGGCTACCCGGTGGCGATCAACGGCCAGCGTTTTGCCGACCGCGTCGAGCTGGTGTTGAAGGCCAACGAGATAGGCGGACGCCACGGTCTGGGCATGACCGACCAGATCGAGAACCGCATCATCGAGGCGAAGAGCCGCGGCATCTACGAGGCACCCGGGATGGCCCTGCTGCACATCGGCTATGAGCGGCTGCTGAACGCCATCCACAACGAGGACACCCTGGCCAACTACCTCGCCGACGGCATGCGGCTGGGCCGGCTGCTCTATGAGGGACGCTGGTTTGATCCACAATCCCTGATGATCCGCGAATCGCTGCAGCGCTGGGTCGCCTCGGTGGTCACTGGTGAGGTGAGCATCAAGCTGCGCCGCGGCGACGACTACTCGATCATGGACACCACCGGCCCGCACTTCAGCTACCAGCCGGAACGGCTGAGCATGGAGCGGGTGGAGGACGCCGCGTTCGGCCCGCTGGACCGCATCGGCCAACTCACCATGCGAAACCTGGACATCGCCGATTCGCGCCGCAAGCTCGAGCAGTACGTCGCCAGGGGCCAACTGGCTGGTGGCGAGACGCAGCAACTCATCGGTGAGCTCGAGGCTGGCGCACACGTCGGCATCCCCGGCTCGCGGCCCAGCACCGCTGCCGAGGCCGCCCTGGACCGGGCCGCGATGGAGTTCGGCACCGACTGAGCCCGCCAGGACGCTCCGGCGGGCACGGGCTAGGGTCGAGACATGAGCACTGCCGATGTCAAGACCCTCACCAAGTGGTTCGACGAGGCACGCAGCGCCGTCTTCTTCGGCGGCGCCGGGGTCTCGACAGCCTCCGGCATCCCCGATTTCCGTTCCGCTGCCGGGCTGTACGCATCGCAGTCGAATATCGGACGCAGCCCGGAATACCTGCTCAGCCATGAGTGCCTGATGGGTGAACCCGAGGAGTTCTATGCCTTCCACCGCGCCGAGCTGGTGCGTCCGGACGCCCGGCCGAACCGGGCGCACACCGCACTGGCCGAATTGGAGGAGCACCGGCGGCTGGCCGCGATCGTGACACAGAATATTGACGGGCTGCACCAGATGGCTGGTTCGGCGACCGTGCACGAGGTGCATGGCTCGCTGGCCCGCAACTACTGCCTGGGCAGCCAGCGGCACCAGTTCAGCCTCGACCAGATCCCCGATGAACCAGTGGTCCCGATGTGCCCGCACTGTGCCGCGATGGTGCGACCCGACGTCGTGCTCTACGGCGAATCCCTGGACAGCGCAGTCGTCGAGGCCTCGGTGACCGCGATCGCCCGAGCCGACCTGGTTGTGGTGGGCGGCACCTCGCTGGTCGTGTACCCGGCCGCCGGCTTCCTGCAGTACTACACCGGCGACCGGCTGGCGGTGGTCAACCTGGGTGAGACCGGCATGGATTCGCGGGCCGACCTGCTCATCAACGCCCCCATCGACCAGGTGCTGGGCGAGGTTTGCCAGCGCCTGTTCGGCACGTCTGCCCAGCAGGGCAGCAACTGACGTGTAGTGCAGGCTGAGTACCCGTACTCAGGCGAATGAGCAATTCCGCCCACTCCCGGTCGGGTATTTCGACGCTTCCGGCGCCTGCTGCCGACTGAAACCCTGAGTTCACCGTAGGACGCTGGCACCCCCGTCCAGCGCGGTGAACGAAAGAGCAACGACATGACCACCACGATCAAGCAAACCCGAACCCTCGCGTGCACCAGTAATCCAGAACTGTTCCTGGCCCCCCCTGCTTGAGGAGCCTGCCCGGGCACAAACCAAGGCTGAGCGCCGCCAACAGGCCGTCCTGGAACGCAGAGCCGAGCAACTCTGCCTGGATTGCCCGCTGATGGTCGACTGCCTGTATCGCGCGGTGGTCAACCATGAGGTGGCCGGCTACTGCGCAGGCACCACCCAGCAGCAGCGAAGCGAAATGCGCCGTCGCCTGGGTGTCAGCCTGGCACCCGAGAACCTTGACGTCTGGACCGGCACGAGTTCGGGTCACCGGGTCAACCACGAAGAGATCCTGCGGTTGCGCACCGCAGACCCGACAGCCCCACTGGATTCGATCGCACAACGCATGAACTGCTCGGTCTCGACCGTGAAGCGCCACCTGCGCCGGGCCCGGCAGGGCGCCACCGCGGGTCGGAAGACCAACCTGGAGGAGGTACCCCCGAGCGTCGAGCAGGTGCTGGCCGCGTACCGGGAGGTGGTCATGGGCGACAACACTCCCGCCTCGCAGTGCCCCGGCGAGGCAGCCTGACCCCTGAACCATTTCGTTGCGGTGTGTATAACTTGACGTCACACCGAATTCGCTTGTTGATGGAAGGCTCTCCTGCATGACCTGGCACCCGAAACTGGTTGCTGTCGATATCGACGGCACCCTCGTCGACCGGCAGGGCAACCTGCCCGCCTACGTGAAATCGGCGGTCCAGCGTGTGGTGGGCTCCCAGACCCCCGTGGTGCTGGCGACTGGCCGTGCCTGGCTGGACGCCCGTCCGGTCTTCGAGGCGCTCGAACTGCCGCCGGGCCCGGTGATCTGCTCGAACGGTTCGGTCACCCTCAACTTCCCGCCGGTGCGCCACGAACGCATGATCACCTTCGACCCGGCACCCGTGATCGCACGGGTGGCCTCGATGGTTCCGCAGGCCCGTATCGCGGTGGAAGAGCTCGGGGTCGGATTCCGGCTCAACAAGCTCTTCCCGGACGGTGACCTGCAGGGCGAGATGATCCTGCAGGACCTTGACGAATTGTCGGCCACTCCGGTGACCCGGGTCATCGTCCGTGACCCCAACTCCAATGAGCACGACTTCCTCGGCCTGGCTGCGTCGCTGGGCATGCATGGGGTGAGCTACTCGGTTGGCTGGTCGGCATGGCTCCACATCGCGCCCGAGGGCGTCAACAAGGCGACCGCGTTGGCTGCGGTCTGCGCTGACCTGGGCATCGCACCGGCGGACGTGCTGGCGATCGGCGACGGCCGCAATGACATCGAGATGCTGAACTGGGCTGGTCGCGGTGTGGCCATGGGTGAAGCTCCCCATGAGGTCAAGGCTGCTGCGGTCGACGTGGCCGCCAACTTCGTCGATGGCGGCAGCGCACTTGAACTCGATCGCTGGTTCGCCTTCGGTCAGCCACCGGCACCGCTCACCCTGAGAACCGCCTGACGGAACCGCAGCCGGACAGCATCGCACAAAACGACGAGAACTGCATGGATCCGCCGCGATAACCTCCTTGACAGGGCGACACTGTTTGAAACTGCTAGCAGAACCCCTGTTGGGCTGGTTATTCTGGCAGGGCAGAACCAAGTGACCCCCTCAGCCACGGAATGGGGCCGATCACAGCGATTGTCTCGGCCACTGCCTGCGGGCTGAATCCTGGAACAGGAGATCTCCATGGCCAATGGCGTGGCAGAGCCCGTCGCGCAGTCGCCCGGCACCCAAAAGCGTCCCTTCTCGATGAGGGACAAAATCGGATACATGTTCGGTGACTTCGGCAACGACTTCACCTTCATCCTCCAGATGATGTTCTTCATGCTCTTCTACACCAACGTGGTGGGCATCCAGCCGGCACACGTCGGGCTGTTGTTCCTGGTCGCACGGGTGGTGGACGGCTTCACCGACGTGTTTGCGGGCATCATCATTGACCGCCTGCCGCTGAGCAAGCAGGGCACCAAGTTCAAGCACTGGATCAAGTACGGTGCCGTCCCTGTCGCGATCTCATCTGCGCTGATGTACATGGCCTTCGTCGCCGACTGGGAAAGCTACACCCTGCGGGTTGTCTACATGGCGGCCACCTACGTACTGTGGGGTTCGGTCACCTACACCGTGGTCAATATCCCGTACGGCTCGATGGCCTCGGTCATCTCATCCGATCCGGACCATCGCGCACAACTGTCGGTCTTCCGCTCCACTGGCGCCAACCTGGCGATGCTGGTCATCCAGGCCGCACTGCCGCTGGTCGTCTACGTCGAGCGGGACGGTGTCTCGGTCCTCGATGGCCAGCGGATGAGCATTGCCGCCGATGTCTGCGCGGCGCTCGCAGTGGTTTGCTACATGATCTGCTTCGCCAACGTCGAAGAACGCGTCCTGCCCCCGGCCAAGGATCCCAACGAAAAGGCCCCCGGCATTGGGGCCATGCTCAGTTCGGTGTTCTCCAACCGGGCGCTGCTGACCCTCATCCTGGGCGCCCTGCTGCTGCTGCTGGGCAACCTCTTCCTGTCGGGCATGCTCGGCTACATCTTCCTGAGCTACTTCAACAACGGTGCCCTACAGTCGATCGCTGCGATGGCCGCACTGCTGCCCACCTTCATCCTGGTGGTGCTCGCACCGTGGCTCGGCAAGCGCTTCGGCAAGGCCGAGACCGGCACTATCGCCATGCTGGCCGCCGGTACTGTCCTGCTGGTCGCATACTTCCTGAAGACCACCAACCCGGTGCTGTGGATCGTGCTGTATGCGATCGCCAGCTTCGGGGTGGCCGTCTTCAACTTCCTGGTGTGGGCATTCATCACCGACGTCATCGACTTCCAGGATGTCCGCACCGGGCACCGGGACGACGCAACCGTCTACGCGCTGTACTCGTGGTCACGCAAGGCCGGCCAGGCCCTGGCCGGTGGCCTGACCGGTGCCGCACTGCAGGCGATCGGTTTCAGTGTCGAGGCAGCACAGGCAGGCCAGACCCAGTCGACCGAGGTGCTTGATGGCCTCTACTTCCTGGTCAACGTCGTCCCGGGCGTCTGCTTCGTCCTGGTGGGCCTCGTCCTGGGCTTCCTGTACCCCTTGAAGAAGAGCGTCATCGACAAGAACGTCAAGATCCTCGCCGCCCGTCGGGCCGGCACCCGGCTCGACGAAGATCCGCTGGCTGGCCGGCAGGGCCAGTCGGTCTGATCCCTCCCAACAGCATTTGGGCCAGCCCTTACCGGGGCTGGCCCAAATGCTGTTTCGGGGTCAAAGCCTGACTATCTCACCCAGCCTGGGCACCACCGCGACCAGACCCAGATCGCGTCTGATCCGGGCGGCCAACGCGCCGGCCTGGTGCGGCTCACCATGGACGCAATAGACCGTGGCCGGTGCCGGGGTCATCTCGGCCAGCCAGTCGACCAGGTCGGAGGCATCGGCATGCACACTGAACTCGGAATCCTGCAGGATCTCGGCCCAGACCGGGATGTACTTGCCGTACATCTTCAACTCGGTGGCCCCATCGACCAGTGACCGGCCACGGGTGCCCGCCGCCTGGAACCCGGTGAAGACCACGGCATTGCGGGCATCGGGCAGCATGTACTGCAGGTGGTGCACGACCCGGCCCCCAGCGGCCATCCCCGACGAAGAGATGATGATCGATGGCTCGGCCGGATTGTTCAGCTTGATGGAGTCCTCCTTGCTGCGTGCCTCGCGCAGCGTCGGCAATTCGATGAACGGCCGCCCCTTGAACTCGGGCCCGATCTCATGGGCCAGCGCCGGGTCACGGTAAACGTCCAGTGCCGCCAGGCCCATCGGCGAATTCACCCAGATCGGGATATCCGGGCTGATCCGCCCCGCATCCATCATTTGCTGCAGGGTCAGTAGCACCACTTCGGTGCGGTCGACCGCGAACGCCGGGATCAGCACACTGCCACCGCGGTTGATGGCGCGGTTGATCAGGTCGCTGAGCGCCTCATGCGGCACCTCGGGTTCGGGGTGCTCACGATCACCATATGTTGATTCGATCAGGACGCTGCCCGCACCATCTGGCACCTCGCGGTCAGCCAGCACCGGGTGGTAGTGGCGTCCCAGGTCACCAGAGAAGACCACCGAGTTCTCACCCGAGGGTGCCGCACTGTCCCAGATCCGCACGCACACCGAGCCCAGGATGTGCCCGGCGCGCCACATCTTCATGCGCAGGCTGCCACCCAGCGGCAACTCTGTGTGGATGGGCACCTCTTCGAACAGCGGTAGCGTCGCCTCGACATCGTCAATGGTGTACAGCGGCAGCGGGGTGGCGTGCCTGGAGTAGCCACCGCGGGCCGCGTCCTCGGCCTCGTTCTGCTGCAGGTGCGCGGCATCGCGCAGCACGATCTCGGCGAGCCTGATGGTGCCCTGGGTCGCGTAGATGGGGCCCCGGAAGCCCTGCCTCACCAGGGCCGGCAGGTAACCGCAGTGGTCCATGTGGGCATGGGTCAGCACGACAGCCTCGATCGTGGCGGGGTTGGTGGGGAACGGTGCCCAGTTCATTTCGCGGAGCTTCTTCTGCCCCTGGAACATACCCGAATCAACCAGGATGCGGTGTTTGCCCGCATGGGTGAGCAGGTATTTCGAACCAGTGACGGTGCCGGCGCCGCCGATGAATGTGACAGTGAGGTGGTCTTTGGCCATACCCCAGCTTGGCCCTTCGCGGGTGGGGCCCGGAGGTCTTTGGTTGAACTGGCCCGCCCCGACGGGCTTGCGGCTACTTGAGTGCCGGGGCCACGACCAGCAGCGCGTCGGGCTGCACCGTGAACTCGAAGTGCGTCCCCTCACCCTCGGTGTCACCGTCGGCCTCCCACACCGTGGGCTCGTCCAGGGCGATGCGCACCTTTGTCCCGGACTGGTATTCCACCTGCGGCACGGGTTTACGGCGCATCACCGCCCTGACGAAGCGGGCCCAGGTGCCAAGCGAGGTGGGTGCTGCCAGCAGCACGTCGAGTTTCCCGTCGTCCGGTCTGGCCTCGGGGAACAGCTGGATACCGCCCTGCAGTCGCCCGGTGTTGCCGACCATCATCAGCACCGCCCTGCGGTTGATCATCGGGCCGTCGTCCACCTGCACCTGGATGCGGCGGGGCCGGGTACCCAGTTGCTGGGCGAAGGCGACCACATAGGCGATGTTGCCCACGGCCTTCTTGAGCCGGGTGTCAGTGTCGCGCATCATCGCGGCGTCGAAACCGATGCCGGCCATACCGGTGAATGCCGTCGGGTTGTCCTGGTCGTGGTCGACCACCAGGTGGGCCAGGTCGATTCGGCGGCGTGCACCAGTGAACGCCACGTCGACGGCGCCTTCCAGTTCGAGTGGGACGCCCAGGTTGCGGGCCAGCAGGTTGCCGGTGCCCATCGGCACTATCGCGCAGGCCACACCAGTGCGGCCGAGCGCTGTGGTGACGGCCCGGACGGTGCCATCACCACCGACTGCCAGCACAAGTTCGGCACCCAGTTCGACGGCCAGCCGCGTCATGCCGCGGCCGGGATCGGTTGGCGTGGTGGCCAGGTAGATCGGGATGCCCCATCCCGGGTGCCGGGCCAGGGCGCTGGTCATCGTGGCGAATAGCTGGTCGTCATTGATCTTGGTTGGGTTGAAGACCACGGCCACCCGCCGGCCAGACGACTCAGCCATGGGCCAAGTCTAGTTCCGGGCCCCCACGCGCTGAGGGTACGTCCGCAGATCTGCCTGTTGGCCCTAGGATGGGCGCCATGATCGACCCTAAGGTGTTGCGCACTGACCCTGATCGTATTCGCCGTTCACAGGCCGCCCGCGGCGAGCCGATCGAGTGGGTGGATGAGGCCATCTCCGCCGACGAGGCGCGTCGCTCGGCGATCGGGGCGTTCGAGAGGGCCCGGGCCGAACAGAAATCGCTGGGCACCCAGGTCGCCCGCGCCAAGGGCGAAGAGAAGGCCGAATTGCTGGCCCGCACCCGGTCGCTGTCCGCTGATGTGAAGCAGTTGTCGACTGCCGCCGATGAGGCCGGGACACACTTCGAGACCGTCATGAAGCGTTTCGGCAACCTGGTGATCGACGGTGTCCCGCCCGGCGGCGAGGACGACCTGCACGTCCTGGAGACCCACGGCGAGCCGCGCGACTTCGCGGCCGAGGGCATCACGGTGCGCGACCACCTCGAGATCGGTGAGCTGATCGGCGCCATCGACATGGAGCGGGGCGCGAAGGTCTCGGGGTCCAGGTTCTATTTCCTGACCGGGCCGGGCGCCGAACTGGAGTTCGCGCTGCTCAACCTGGCGATGGCGAAGGCCAAGGAGTGGGGCTTCACCCAGATGATCGCCCCCGCCCTGGTCAAGCCGCATGCCATGGAGGGCACTGGCTTCCTGGGGCAGGCCGCCGAGGACGTCTACTACCTGGAACGCGACGACCTCTACCTGGTCGGCACATCCGAGGTGGCCCTGGCGGCGTACCATTCCGACGAGATCCTGGACGCAGCCACCCTGCCCCGGCAGTACGCAGCCTTCTCGCCCTGCTACCGGCGGGAGGCCGGCTCGCATGGCCGTGACACCCGAGGCATCTTCCGGGTGCACTGGTTCGACAAGGTCGAGATGTTCATCTACTGCGATCCGGCTGATGCCCAGCAGTGGCATGACCGGCTGCTCGGCTTCGAGAAGGAATTCATCGACCTGCTCGAGATCCCGTACCAGGTGCTGGACGTCGCTGCCGGCGACCTGGGCCTGTCGGCGGCCCGCAAGTACGACTGCTACGGCTATGTGCCCTCGCAGGAGCGCTACCGCGAGATGACCTCTGCGTCCAACTGCACCGAATTCCAGGCCCGCCGGTTGAACATCCGGCAGCGCGACGCTGACGGGGTGCGGCCGCTGGCCACCCTGAATGGAACGCTGTGTTCGATGGTTCGCCCGATCATCATGATCCTGGAAAACCACCAGCAGGCTGACGGCTCGGTGCGGATCCCGCAGGCCCTGCGTCCCTACCTTGGTGACCGGGAGTTCTTCGAGGTGCTCAAGTAGCCGGGGCCAGCCCCGATCAGCCCAGGTCGCCCGGCAACTCCGGGTAGACCTGCCGGAGCCACCCGATTGCCGCGTGGTAGTCGGCGTCCTCGCCACCGAGCGGGATCTTGGGGCTCTTGCCGTCGGCGCGCTCATAGCTGCCCAGGAAGACCACGTCCTTGCAGATGCGGTGCAGTCCCATCAGCGACTCGGCCATCCGGGCGTCGCTGATGTGCCCCTCCGCGTCGATGCTGAAGCAGTATTCGCCGAGCGTGGTCTTGGTGGGCCGCGACTCGATGCGGCACAGGTTCACCCCGCGTACCGCGAACTGCTGCAGGATCTCGAGCAGCGCACCGGGATGGTCCTGACGCATGTAGGCCACCAGCGAAGTCTTGTCGTGGCCGGTGCGGGTCGGGCTGGGGCCCGGGCGCGTGACGAGGACGAAGCGCGTGGCTGCCGCGGGATTGTCGCTGATGTCGCTGGCCGCTGTCACCAGATCGTACATCTCGCCTGCCACTGGGGCGCATACGGCGGCGTCGAATTCTGATTCAGGGTGCGACACTGCCTGCGCGGCGCCCGCAGTGGATCCGCGTTCGACGACCATCGCGTCGGGCAGGTGCTCATCGAGCCAGCCCCGCACCTGCGCGATCGCGTGGGGGTGGCTGATCACCCGCTGCACTTGGTCGAGGGTGGTGCCGGGGCGCACGCACAGGTTGAACGAGACCGGGATGACCACCTCGGTGACGATCTGCAGCGGGTCCTCGGGCAGCGCCAGGTAATCGAGGGTGGCGCTCACCCCACCCTCGATCGAGTTCTCGATCGGCACCAGCGAGGCCTGCACCTCACCGGAGCGCACCGCGTCCAGGGCCTTGGCCACCGTCGGGAAGGCGGTGGCGGGCTCGTTGCCGAGAGTGAGCAGTGCCTGGTGGGTGAAGGTCCCTTCCGGGCCGAAGAATCCGCGTCGCATGCGGCAAAGACTATGTTGCCTGGACGGCTACTTGCGGCGGCGTCCAAGCCAGCACGGTCGAAACACCCAGTTGGGGGAAAGTTGGGGTACTCCCCCGATGGTGTGTGCGGGCCGGGTTGGAACAATTGGCTTCATGAGCGCGCCGTTTGAGGATCCAACAGACCAATACCGCACCGATGGCGCTGACCCGCTCGCCCAACCCGGCGATTACGGCCAGTACGGCTCCTACCAGCAGCAGGCTCCCGGGGCGCCGATGGTGCCCTACACCCCGGCCGCACTACCGGCCTACGAACAGCAGGAGGCCCGCCGTGAACGTACCGCCATCACCGCGCGAGCCGCGATCGCCCTGGTGATGGCCATCCCGTTGACGGCCATCGCGGCCAACGTGCTGAGGGCCTCCGCCGGCGGCTTCGGCGCGCTGCTGGGCATCGCGATGACCTGGCTGGGTATCGCCGTGGTCGTCTACCTCAGCCACGGCAAGGGCTTTCCCTACCCACGCAGCTGAGGGTCGCGGCTGGCTGGCAGGATGGGGCCAGCGACGACCCCAGAGGAGTAGCGATGACCCAGCCCGTGACCGACCCCGCGATCGCCGGCCGGCTACTGAGCCAGGCCACCGGAGTGCTGTTCGACTTCAATGGCACCATCTCGCTGGACGAGGACCTGTTCGCCGAGATCTACATGGCGGCCTCCCGGGACATGTTCGGCATCGAACTCACCCAGACCGAATATGACAGGCGGTGCCTGGGCCGCTCGGACATCGAGATCGTGGTCGAACTGTCGAACGATGCCGGCCGCCCCGAACTTTCCGATGCCCTCCTCGACCGGGTCGCTGAACACTACGCTGCAGCCGTGCGCGCCGAGCCACGCATTCCGCAGTCGCATGCCGACCTGGTCAATCAACTGGCTGCGGCTGGCAAACGCATCGCGGTGATCACCGGGTCACTGCACCGGCTGGTTGAGCCGGCCCTGGCCGCGGCTGGCCTGGCCGATGCCGTCGAGTTCGTGCTGACCGCTGAGGACGTCGAGCACGGCAAACCGCACCCCGAGGGCTTCCTGCGGGCTGCTGAACGGCTCGGGCTGGCTGCTGGCCAACTGGTCGGCGTCGAGGATTCACCGCCCGGTCTGGAGGCCCTGTCCGCGGCCGGTATCGCAGCCATCGATGTTGCGCCGGGTGGTTGCGACCTGGCCGAGGTGCGCCTGACCCTGTGACGGAATCTTGCGGTCAAGCCGTGAGCACAAGGCGCCAATCACCCGGTCGCCGGGTCCGCGCCCACACCGTCTGTGGTGCCGAGAGTGCCACCGCGAGCCGCTCCAGGTAGTCCGAACGCGATATCTCGCTGGCACCCAGGCTGGTCAGGTGGTCGGTTTGCCACTGCATATCCAGCAGCGCAGTGCCGTCGGGGCGGGCCCGCAGTTCGTTGACCAGCCGGCCCAGCGCAACTTTGGAGGCATCGCGCCCGTGCACCGGATCGTGGAACATCGACTCGCCCGCGAATAGCCCCCACAGGCTGACGCCATACAGCCCACCCACCAGGCGGCCCGCGGCGTCCCAGGTCTCGACCGAGTGCACCACACCCATCCGGTGCCCCTCGGTGTAGATGCGCATGATCTGGTCGTCGATCCAGCCGCCGGGACGATCAGGGTCTGCGCAGTTGGCCAGCACCTGGTCAAAGGCCTGGTCGATGGTCGTGGTGTAGCGCCGGGCCGACTTGGCCAGGCTGCGGCGCACCCGCAGGTCATCAAGTTCAAGCACCGCGCGGTTGACCGGCGACCACCACCCCATCGCCGAATCGAATGATGCCCCGTGCAGCGGCATCGGGAAGGCACCCGAACAATAGGCAGCCAGGGTCATCGACAGGTCGAATTCATCGCTGAACGCGATGAGGTCCTGCTCGGGCCAGAGCTCGGGCGGGCCGAAGACCTGCATGATCATGGGCCCAGTGTGGCACCGGTCACTGACTTCCTCGGGCAAAGGCGCCGGCCGGGCGCACGTACCAGGGGCAGCACCCCGCGTTCCCGAGCCGGAAACTGCGAGTTGCCGATGCTTCAGCTATGTAGGCGTCGTGAGCTGTCCATATGCGACAGCGCGCGGCGCCTGCGTAGCTCAAGGTTTGGCACTGGTCAGAAAAACGCCCCTTGGCAGGGCCTGTGACCTGCCGAGGGGCGTTCTTGGGCGACCGGGGACGCTCAGCGGGCGTGCCGCGGCACCCACTCGGTCAGGGGATCACCGGTGTACAACTGGCGCGGGCGGTAGATGCGCTGGCCGGGGTTGTCGTGCAATTCCTTCCAGTTGGCGATCCAGCCGGGCATCCGGCCCATCGCGAACATGACGGTGTACATGTTCAGCGGGATGCCGATGGCCCGCAGGATGATCCCGGAATAGAAATCGACGTTCGGGTAGAGCTTGCGCTCAATGAAATAGTCGTCGTTGAGTGCCTCGTCGGCCAACTCCTGGGCCATCCCCAGCAACGGGTCCTCGATCTTCATCGAGTTCAGCAGGCGGTCGGCCGCCTCACGCAGGATCGTTGCCCGCGGGTCGAAGTTCTTGTAGACCCGGTGGCCGAAGCCCATCAACCGGCGGTTGTTGGATTTGTCCTTCACCTCGGTCAGGAACTGGTGCGGGGTCAGGCCCTCACGCCGCATGCGCTGCAGCATCTGCACCACCTCGACATTCGCGCCGCCATGCTTGGAACCCCACAGGGCCACCACGCCAGCCGAGCAGGATGCGTAGAGGTTGGCGTCACCAGAGGCGACCATCCGCACCGTCGAGGTCGAGCAGTTCTGCTCGTGGTCGGCATGCAGCACCAGGAACATGTTCAGCGCGTGGCTGACCTCGGGGCTCGCCTCGTACTGGCGGTACGGCAGCGAGAACATCATGTGCAGGAAGTTGTCGACATATTTCAGGTCGTGCCGCGGGTAGATGATCGGCTCGCCGATGCTCGACTTGTACGACGCTGCCGCGATGGTGCGGATCTTGCTGATCAACCGGGCAGCGTAGTGTTCCAGGGTCGCGTCATCACCGGGCGCGATCTTGGGCCGCTCGTGGGTCGACAGCG
>JBMNPP010000055.1:0-13780 GCA_050943675.1 Brooklawnia sp. | reverse complement strand
AGCTTCCAGCTCGGCACCAGCAGCGCAGGCCGCCACGAAATCAGCCGTGGCGTGCCGGGCATTGTTCACTGCCTGCTTGTTGGTGACCACCAGCATCCAGCCCAGGTAACCCGCCAGCCCGAGCAACGCCACCAACAGGAAGAGCCAGGCAGCACGCAGCACCCGCGCGCCCATCGATGTGCCCTCGGGAGCGGCCCGGCGGGCCGGTGGGTCATTGCTCACGAGGTCGATCGTAGCCAGCCCACCGCGTCAGCGACCCGAAGAAGCCCTGATCCAGGCGCACTGCTCGTCGGATTCGCGGATCCGTGATTCGCCGTGCAGGTAGGGCATGTGGCCGGTCTCGAACCAGGAACCGGTGATGCGGTCGAAGGCCTCATCAGGTAGCTGCAGGTGGTCGATGGTGTCCTGGGCAGCGAAATACGGCGTGGCCAGGTCGTAGTAGCCGTATTCGACCCGCACCTGCAGGTCGGGATTGGCCCGCATCACGCGCTCCAGCTTGTCGGCGACATAGACCGGGCGGCCCTGGAACTCCTTGTAGTTCCAGTCCTTCCACAACTCGGCGGCCACCTGGTAGTTCGCTTCTTCCTTGCTGCCCAGTTCGGTACGCAGGTAGTGGTGCAGGGCCGCAGTGTAGGCGCCCATCGTCAGGTCACCACTGGGATCGGTGTTCATCACTTCTTCGGTGCCCCGCGCGGCCGGCCCGGTGAAGCGTCCATCGATGCGGCCAACTACGAGGCCTTCATCGCGCAACAGCTCAGCGCAGAACCGCTCGTGCTCGATGCGCAATCGGCTGAGCTCGACATAGCGCTGCGACAGCCCGGTCAGCCGGGCCAGCGTCTGGGCAACCTCACTGCGCTCCTCAGCGTCCAGCCGGCGGCCCCTGGCCAGGGCCAGCCGGTACCGGCCGTCAGCAAATTCTTCGGCCTCGGCGCGTACCTCGTCCAGGGTGCGTCCCGGGTGCCTGCCGTGGTACCAGGCGATCGCGGCGTAGCTCGGCAGGAAATGGATCGCTGACTCGTCCCAGCGCGGGTTGTCGAAATCCTGGGAACCGAAGTCGAGCACGCTGCTCAACAGCAGGATGCCATTGAGGTAGAGGCCGTGGTCGTCCTGCAGCTTCTGGGCCACCGAGACCCCGCGCACGGTGCCATAGGACTCACCGATGATGAATTTCGGGCTCATCCAGCGGTTGTGGCGGGTGCACCACAACCGGATGAACTCGGTGAACTGCTCGACATCGGCCTTCCAGCCGTGCCACTCGGTGGCCTTGCGTCCCTTGCTGACCCGCGAATACCCGGTGCTCATGGCATCGATGATCACCAGGTCGGTGGCGCGCAGCAGGGTGTGCGGGTTGTCGACCAGCCGGTAGGGCGGCCGGGCGAGCTCGTCGACCTCGCCCATGTCGATGATTCGCGGCCCGAGCAGGCCCATGTGCAACCAGATCGAGGCCGAGCCTGGTCCCCCGTTGAAACAGAACGTGATCGGGCGGGTGGTGGGGTCTGCGTCGTCCAGGGTGTAGGCGGTGCAACCAATCTCGGCGCGGTCGCTGCGCCCGGAGTAGACACCGTTGGTGAGGTCGTCATCGCGCAGCACGACCCGCCCAGTCTGCGCGGTGTAGCACAGTTCGCCGTCGGTGGTGGCAATGACGTGCCTGCTGGAAACCAGCGAATCGACCTCCCGGGTTGGGGTGGGCTCGCTGACGGTCTGGACGACCAGTGGGGTTGGGTTTGGAGTTGTCATGGCCATACCCTAGGACGCCCGGCTAGCTGAAGTGACGCAGACCCCGCTCCACCGCCGGTGAAGGAATCGCATCCATATCGAAGAAGGCCTGGGCCTCACCGGCGAACCGGTCATACGATTCGCCGTAGAGCACCCGGTGCGGGAAGGCCGAGCCCGCTGCCCGGCGGATGGCGTAGTCGACCGGCAGGGCTGCGCGGCTGGCAGCCAGCAACAGGTTGCCGTGGCGGCGTCCTTTGAGGGTGGCTGGTTCGACGGTCAGACAGCGGTGTTCGAAGTACTCCTTCGCACCGGCGAGCACGCGGCGGGTCCAGTCGAAGGGGTGGATGTCGATCAGGTTGAACAGCAGGATGCCGTCAGGGTGCAGCACGCGCCCAAGCTCGGCGAAGTACTCCAGGCTCACCAGGCTGGCGGGCACCCGGGCGTCATCGAAGGCATCAACGATGATGACGCGGGCATAGTCATCCGGCATCTCGGTGATCCCGGTGCGCCCATCCACTGCCCGCACCTTGATGCCGGAATTGGCAGGTAGCGGCAGCTTGTTGCGCACCAGGACGGTCAGCCGCTCATTGGGCTCGCAGACTATTTGCGGTGAGGTGGGCCGCCGGGCCGCGACATAGCGGGCCATCGTCATGGCTCCCCCACCGACGTGCACCACCCGCATCCGCTCCCCTGCCGGTGCCGCAGCATCGATGTAGTCGGCCATCCGCAGCATGTAACCGAATTCGAGGCGGGTCGGATCTTCCGGGTCCACCCACGAGTGCGCAACCTGGTCCATCACGACAACCCAGCCCGAGCCGTCGGGAACCAGGTAGAACGCTCCATCGGTCATTCAGCAGATTCTAGGCCGAGCGCTGCGGCCGGCCGCACCTCACCCCGATGGCGGTCGTCAAACTATGCAGGCACCGGATCACTCGACCCCGGCGACCGCCAGGCCATCGCCATCGGGGGCGACATCGAAGTGCACTGTCGAGCCCTCGGCGATCTCGCCGGCCAGCAGTTTGCGGGCCAGTTGGTCCTCGACGGTGGTCTGCAGCAGCCGGCGCAGCGGACGGGCCCCGTAGACCGGGTCGTAGCCGCGGTTGGCCAGCCATTGACGGCCCTGCTCGCTGACCACGATGGTGATCCGACGTTCGGCGAGCCGACGGTTGATCCGGGCCAGGTTGATGTCGACGATGCTGGCCAGGTCTTCCCGGCTGAGCGGCTGGAACATGACGATCTCATCGAGCCGGTTGAGGAACTCGGGCCGGAATGCCTTGCGCACCACGCCCATCACGGCGTTGTGCTTGGCCTTGGCGTCCAGGTCCTGGTCGGCCAGGAAGTTCGAACCGAGGTTCGAGGTCATGATCAGGATGACATTGCGGAAATCGACTGTGCGGCCCTGCCCATCGGTGAGCCGGCCATCGTCCAGCACCTGCAGCAGGATGTTGAACACGTCCGGGTTGGCCTTTTCGACCTCGTCCAGCAGGACTACCGAGTAGGGCCGGCGACGCACGGCCTCGGTCAGTTGGCCACCCTCTTCATAGCCGATGTAGCCGGGTGGTGCGCCAACCAGCCGCGAGACGGAGTGCTTCTCCATGTACTCGCTCATGTCGATGCGCACCATGGCCTGCTCGTCGTCGAACAGGAACTCGGCCAGGGCCTTGGCCAGTTCGGTCTTGCCGACACCGGTCGGGCCGAGGAAGAGGAATGAACCGGTCGGCCGGTTCGGGTCGGAAATGCCTGCCCGGGCGCGGCGTACCGCGTCCGAGACCGCACCGACCGCTTCTTCCTGGCCGATCAGGCGCTGTCCGATACGCCGTTCCATCTCGAGCAGCTTCTGCGATTCACCCTCAAGCATCTTGCCTACCGGGATCCCGGTCCAGGCACTGACGACCTCGGCGATATCGCTACTGGTGACCTCTTCGGAGACCATCGTCTTGGTCTGGCCGGCTGCCTGCTCGGCGGCATCCATTTCCTTTTCGAGCGCCGGGATCTCACCGTAGATGATCTGTGCGGACTTCTCGAGGTTGCCCTCACGCTGATAGCGCTCGGCGTCGGTGCGCAGCGCGTCGATCTGCTCCTTGAGCTCACCGACCCGGTTCAGGCCACCCTTCTCGGCCTCCCACTGGGCCTCCAGCACCCGCAGCCGTTCCTGCACATCGGCCAGTTCGGCATTCAATGCCTCCAGCCGGTTGCGTGAGGCCTGGTCATCCTCGGCGGCCACCGCGAATTGTTCCATGGTCAACCGGTCAACCTGCCGGCGCAGGCTGTCGACCTGCTCGGGTGAAGAGTCGATCTCCATCCGCAGCCGCGAGGCCGCTTCATCAACCAGGTCAATCGCCTTGTCGGGCAGTTGCCGGTTGCTGATGTACCGGTTCGACAGGGTCGCAGCCGCCACCAGGGCACCATCGGTGATGCGCACCTTGTGGTGGGCCTCATAGCGTTCCCGGATGCCGCGGAGGATCGCGACGGTGTCGTCCACCGACGGTTCGCCGACATAGACCTGCTGGAAGCGGCGCTCCAGTGCAGGGTCCTTCTCGATGCGTTCCCGGTATTCGTCCAGGGTGGTGGCACCGATCATCCGCAGCTCGCCGCGGGCCAGCATCGGCTTGAGCATGTTCGAGGCATCCATCGCCCCCTCGGACGCGCCTGCACCGACCACGGTGTGCAGTTCGTCGATGAAGGTGATGACCTGCCCCTCGGCCTCCTTGATCTCGTTCAGCACAGCCTTGAGGCGTTCCTCGAACTCACCGCGATACTTCGCGCCAGCGACCATGGATGCCAGGTCCAGGCTCACCACCCGGCGGCCCTTCAGCGAGTCGGGGACATCACCGGTGACCACGCGCTGGGCCAGCCCCTCCACGACGGCAGTCTTGCCGACGCCGGGCTCGCCGATCAGCACCGGGTTGTTCTTGGTTCGGCGGCTCAGCACCTGCACGACCCGTCGGATCTCCTGGTCGCGGCCGATGACGGGGTCGAGTTTGCCCTCGCGGGCCCGCTCGGTCAGGTCGACCGAATACTTGTCGAGCGCTGATTCGCCGCCCTCCGATTCGGCGCTGGTGACCCGCTTGTCACCCCTGGCGTCATTGAAGGCCGTGGTGAGGACGTCGGGGGTGGCCCCAGCCCTGGTCAGGATGCTGGCGGCCTCGGACTGGACTTTGGCCAGGGCGATCAGCAGGTGCTCGGTGGCGACGAACTGGTCACCCATCTGCCCGGCGCGAGTCTCTGCGTCGGCCATGACGCGGGCGAATGCACCAGACAGTTGCGGCTGGGTCACCGATGAACCCGAACTGGTGGGCAGCTTCCTGATCGCGGCCTCGGCCTGCTGGTCGATCTGGCCGGCGTCCACACCCAGCCTGGCCAGCAGTGGGGCAACTGAGTTGTCGGGAACCATCAGCAGGGCGTGCAGCAGGTGTACCGGCTCTGCGCTGGGGTTGCCGTTGGTCAAAGCGAGCCGCAACGCAGTCGAGACCGCGTCGCGGCTCATGGTGGTCAGCTTTTCGGTGTCCACAAATCCTCCGCGTAATCGACGAGACCAAACAAACTTGAGTCTACTTGACTCAACCCCGATACGCGGTGCCGTATTCCCCTGCCCTACCCTGACCCTGGCTCATTCGGGGGTGCTCAGCAGGACGCCGAATTCGTTGCAGGCCGCCCGGAGTGCGGCCAGTCTCGCATCGTCGATCCCGACCGGAATCGCCCGGCCATGCCCCGGCAGGCTGTCCGCCCCCGGTCGCGGGTAGGCAGTCAACCGCCAGGTGGGTTCATCGCGCCTGCCGAACAGCGGCCGGGCCGCACCCGTTTGAGTCTGCGGCGGATCGATCTGCAGTCGTCCCAGGTACTCCAGCGGCAGCGCTACTGCATCACCACGCCGGGGCTGGATGACCAACTGATCGGCGTCCAGCACGACTCGCGCCCCGGGCAATGCGAGGTATTCCAACACCCCCGAGGCGACCGCGAGCCCGATGATGCCAAGACCGATGGCCACGCTGCCGGGGACCGGCTGGCCACCGACGGCGGTCGCCACGACGAAGAAGCTCCCCGTGGCGACCCCCAATCCGACCCAGATGAAGGCGTGTACCAACTGTTGCCGGTTGGGCCCCAGATCTACGGTGACGGCGGACCTCAGCGCTCGATCTCGCCGCGGATGAACTGCTCGGTGTTCTCCAGGGCGAGTTCATCGTGGCGCTGTTCGGGCGGCGACTTCATGAAGAAGGACGAAGCGCTGAGCAGTGGCCCACCGATCCCGCGGTCCAGACCGATCTTGGCCGCGCGGATCGCGTCGATGACCACACCAGCCGAGTTCGGGGAATCCCAGACCTCGAGCTTGTATTCCAGCGACACTGGTGCGCCACCGAAGTTGCGGCCCTCAAGGCGGACGAATGCCCACTTGCGGTCATCCAGCCAGTCGACATAGTCCGACGGCCCGACGTGGATATCGCGGTCCTCGAAGTGGTGGTGCACATTGCTGGTGACGGCCTGGGTCTTGGAGATCTTCTTGCTGACCAGGCGCTCGCGCTCCAACATGTTCTTGAAGTCCATGTTGCCGCCGATGTTCAGCTGGTAGGTGCGGTCCAGGGTGATCCCGCGCTCCTCGAACAGGCGGGCCATCATCCGGTGGGTGATGGTGGCACCGATCTGCGACTTGATGTCGTCGCCGACGATCGGCAGACCCGCGTCGGTGAACTTCTGGGCCCACTCCGGGTCAGAGGCGATGAAGACCGGCAGGCAATTGACGAAGGCGCAACCAGCGTCGATGGCGCACTGGGCGTAGAACTTGCCGGCCTCTTCCGACCCGACCGGCAGGTAGCTGACCACGACATCGACCCTGGCGTCCTTGAGCACCTGCACCACGTCGACCGGCTCGGCGTCCGACTCGGTGATGGTCTCGCGGTAGTACTTGCCCAGACCGTCCATGGTCACCCCGCGCATCACGGTGACCCCGGTCGGCTCCACGTCGCAAAGCTTGATGGTGCGGTTCTCGCTGGCATCCAGCGCATCGGCCAGGTCGAGCCCGACCTTGGCGGCATCCACATCGAAGGCAGCCACGAATTCGATGTCGTTGACGTGGTAGTCGCCGAACTGCACGTGCATCAGCCCGCCAACGACTTCATTCGGCTTCGCGTCGGCATAGTAAGTGACACCCTGTACGAGGGACGTCGCACAGTTGCCCACGCCGACGATCGCGACGCGAATCTTGCTCATCTGTTCTCCTTGTTGGATTCGGATTCTTCCGCAGCAATGAGGCCGTCAAGCCAGGCAAGTTCGTGCCCAACCATCTGGCGAGTATGCCGCACAAGCTCTTCGGAATAGTGGTCCTTCGCCGGTGGCGACCAGGAGTCGACCACTGTCAGCAGGGACGTGGTGGAGTCGCGCTGGGCTCTCAGGATGCGCAGCCGGTTGCGACGATCTGTCATGCCGAGCAGGCTGAACTGGACGCTGAATGCGTCACCCCACAGCGAGTCATCGGCACTGGCCAGTCGATCGGCCAGGTGTTCTTCGCCCTGGGAGGTGAGGTGGTAGATCCGTCGTGACCGCCCGCTGACTATCCGCGGCAGCCCGCCGCCACAGTCGCAGATCAGGCCGCGGTCCAGCAGCCGGCGCAGCGCCGGATACAGGGAACCGAACGAGACCTTCCGCAGCTGGCCAAGCACCACGTTCACGTGCTTGCGGACTTCGTAGCCGTGCGACGGGCCGTGCGCGAGCCGGCCGAGGATGGCGAGCTCGAGGGTGGTCTGACGCAACGACATGAATTACACACTTTGCGATCTAGGGTGAACAACAGCGCGTCCATATATCGACGCGATATGTCAGGATATTACAGCAGGCGATTGCGAGCCAATCCTCGCCCTACGCCCGGCCTGGTCCGGGCAGCGCCAACGGCTCTCGCTGGCCGCGCCCGTGCTGGACGAAGCCCGTCGAGCCGGCGCTGAACACCCGGCGACCGGGCTGACGGTCAGCGGTCAGGGTGCGCACCAGCCTGGCCAGTTCGTCGTTGCGGCGACGCAGGTCTTCGATCTCGGACTGCAAGCCGATGATGTGCCGGATGCCGTTGAGGTTGACGCCCTCTTCCTGGCTGAGGCGCTGGATCAGCCGCAGACGCCGCACATCACGCGGTGAATAGCGGCGCCCGCCGCCGCGGGCGCGGCTGGGCACCACCAGACCAAGCCGGTCATAGCTGCGCAGTGTCTGCGGGTGCATGTCAGCCAGCGCGGCAGCAACCGAGATGCTGAACACCGGTACGTCGGGGTCCAGGACCTGGGGCAGTGCTTCGCCGTTCATCGGTTTCTCGCCAACAACGAGCTGCGCGGGTTGGGTTCATTGGCTGCGCTCACATAGCCCTGCAGGGCCTGCCGGGCTGACTCGGGCAGGTGCGAGGGCACCTGCACATCGACCGAGGCGAGCAGGTCGCCGCGTTCACCCTTGCCGCTGGCCACCCCGCGGCCGCGCACCCGGAAGGTGCGGCCGTTGGGGGTGCCGGCCGGGATGCGCAGCTTGACGCTGCCCCCGCCCATGGTCGGCACCTCGACCTCGGCGCCCAGGGCTGCCTCGGCGAAGGTGACCGGCACGGTCACGGTCAGGTTATTGCCCTGCCGGCCGAACACCGCGTGCGGCCGCACGTGCACCACGACATACAGGTCGCCGGCAGCCCCACCGTTCTCACCGGGGCTGCCCTTGCCCTTGATGCGGATCTTCTGGCCATCGGACACCCCGGCCGGAATCCGCACCTGCATGGTGCGGGTGCTCTGGCCACGACCGGAGCCGTGGCACACCTGGCAGGGGTCGTCCACGATCAGGCCCCGGCCACCACAGTCGCGGCAGGGTTCACTGATCTGGAAGACCCCACCGGTGGTGGCCTGCTGCATCCCCGACCCCTGGCAGGTCGGGCAGACCCGGGGCATGGTGCCGGCCTTCGCGCCGGTGCCGTGGCAGGCCGCGCAGGCGTCCTCGCTGACGAGCTGGACGCCGACCGTGGTGCCCTCGACGGCCTCGGTGAAACCAATCGTCACCTCGCCCTCGATATCGGATCCGCGGCGGGGTCCACGAGTCGTGGTACGCCGGGTGCCGGTGGTGGACTGCTGGCCGAACAGGTTGCCCAGCAGGTCGCCCAGCCCGGCGTCCGACATGGTCCGGAAGACATCCTCTCCTGAACCAGTAGTCTGACTGCCGCGCGGGAACCGGAACCCACCGCCGCCGAACAAGCTGCGCTGTTCGTCGTATTCGCGCCGCTTGTCGGCATCACCCAGCACATCGTGGGCTTCCGAGGCCGCCTTGAAGCGCTGCTCGGCAGCGCTGTCGCCGGGATGCTGGTCGGGGTGGTTCTCACGGGCGATCTTGCGGAACGCCTTCTTGATCTGCTCAGGTTTGGCGTCCTTGGGGACCCCGAGAATCTTGTAGTAGTCCTTCTCGATCCAGTCCTTGCTGCTCATCGCTCCAACCTCCCCTCAGCCTTCGGCTCAGGCGTCCTCGGGCACCGCAACTATGACCCGCGCTGGACGCAGCACATAGTCGTTGATCCGGTAGCCCACCTGCATTACCTCTTTGATCGCCATGGTCTCTACGTCCGGATCAGGCATCTGCATCAACGCCTCATGCAGGTGCGGATCGAACTCGTCACCGGGCGCACCGAACGACTCGAAGCCGTATGACCTGGTTACCTTGACCAGTTCGTCAGCGGTCAGCTTGAAGCCACCGGTCAGGTCATCATGCGATTCTGCGGCCAGGATCGAGTCGAAGACCGGCATGAGGTCGTTCAACACGGCCTCGATGCCTGACTGCCGGGCCCGCGCACGGTCGCGGTCGACACGCTTCTTGTAGTTGACATATTCAGCCTGGACGCGTTGCAGGTCTTCGGTGCGCTCGGCGACCAGTTGCTCCATCTCGACGATCTGATGGATGAGGCTCGGCGAATCGTCCGGGCTGACCACGTCGTCCAGTGGTGTCTGGTCGGGGGCCGCTGCCGCCTGGTCGGCGTCCTCGGCCTCCGGCCGTTCCACGGATTCAGTCATGAATGATCAGCCTCAGTTCTTGTCGTCCTCGTTGTCGACGATCTCGGCATCCACCACGTCGTCGTCATCACCATCAGCGCTGTGGCTGTCACTTGGGCCGTCCTGCGCCGCGGCTGCCTGCTGCTCGGCCTGGCTGGCCTGGTAGACAGCCTGCCCCATGGCCGAGGCCTTCTGGTTCAGGTCATTCATGGCGGCCTGCACCGCCTCGTCATTGTCGGTGCCCTTCAGGGCTTCCTTCAGGGCCTCGAGCGATTCGGTGACCGGGGTCTTGACGTCCTCGGGGATCTTGTCGGCGTTCTCGTCGAGCAGCTTCTCGGTGCGGAAGGCCAGCGAATCAGCCTCATTGCGCATCTCGACGCTCTCACGGCGCTTGCGGTCGGCCTCTTCGTGGGCCTCGGCGTCCCTGACCATGCTGTCGATCTCGTCCTTGCCGAGTGCCGAACCGCCGGTGACAGTCATCGACTGCTCCTTGCCGGTGGCCATGTCCTTGGCGTAGACGTGCACGATGCCGTTGGCGTCGATGTCGAAGCTGACCTCGATCTGCGGCAGGCCGCGCGGGGCGGGCATCAGGCCGGTCAGCTCGAAGTTGCCAAGCGACTTGTTGTCGCGGGCGAACTGGCGCTCGCCCTGGTAGACCTGGATCATCACCGAGGGCTGGTTGTCCTCGGCGGTGGTGAAGATCTCGGAACGCTTGGTCGGGATGGTGGTGTTGCGCTCAATGATCTTGGTCATCACGCCGCCCTTGGTCTCAATGCCCAGGCTCAGCGGGGTGACGTCGAGCAGCAGCACATCCTTGACCTCGCCCTTCAGCACGCCGGCCTGCAGCGAGGCACCAAGCGCGACGACCTCATCGGGGTTGACCGTCTTGTTGGGCTCCTTGCCACCCGACAGCTCCTTGACGAGCTCCTGGACAGCCGGCATGCGGGTCGAGCCGCCGACCAGGATGATCTGGTCGATCTGCGGCACGCCGACCTTGGAGTCGGACAGCACCAAGTTGAACGGGCCCTTGCAGCGGTCGAGCAGGTCCTGGGTCATGCGCTGGAACTCGGCGCGGGTCAGCTTCTCTTCGAGGTGCAGCGGGCCCTCGGCACCAGCGGTGATGTAGGGCAGGTTGATCTCGGTCTCCTGCACCTGGCTGAGCTCGATCTTGGCGCGCTCGGCGGCCTCCTTGAGGCGCTGGCCGGCCATCTTGTCCTTGGCCAGGTCGACCCCGGTCTTGTTCTTGAACTGGGTCACCAGCCAGTCGATGACGCGCTGGTCCCAGTCGTCACCGCCCAGGCGCGGGTCGCCCTTGGTGGCCTTGACCTCGAAGACGCCCTCGCTGATGTCGAGCAGCGAGACGTCGAAGGTGCCGCCGCCCAGGTCGAAGACCAGCACGGTCTGTTCCTGGTCGGCCTTGTCCAGGCCGTAGGCGAGCGCTGCCGCGGTCGGCTCGTTGATGATCCGGTCGACAGTCAGCCCGGCGATCTCGCCGGCCTCCTTGGTGGCCTGCCGCTCGGCGTCGCCGAAGTAGGCGGGAACGGTGATCACTGCGTTGGTGATGGGCTCACCGAGGTAGGCCTCACCATCACGCTTCAGCTTCTGCAGGATGAAGGCGCTGATCTGTTGCGGCTTGTAGGCCTTGGCGTCCACCTCGGTGCTCCAGCTGGTGCCCATGTGACGCTTGACCGAACGGATCGTCCGGTCGGGGTTGGTGACAGCCTGGCGCTTGGCCACCTCACCGGTGAGCACTTCGCCGTTCTTGGTGAAGGCGACCACTGACGGGGTGGTGCGCGATCCTTCTGCGTTGGGGATTACGGTGGGCTCGCCACCCTCAAGGACCGCGAGCACCGAGTTGGTGGTGCCCAGGTCAATGCCAACTGCACGGGCCATGATGTAGTTCCTCCTGTATCGTCCTTGTGGACGCGATTACTCTTGAGTCCGCGAGGCTCAACCTGGAGCGAGCCGCGTAACAGAGTTGAGTCTAACGCACTCAGCCCGCAAAGTTGAGTCCACCTGACTCAACCATGGATTGCTCAGGGTTATTCCCAACCATCTGCCACCTTCCGCAGATATCGCCAGCGCCGTGCGGTCGTCGTGGCCAAGTTTGCGCAGCACGCTCGAGACATGGTTCTTGACGATGCCGACGCTCAACATCAGGGTCTGGGCGATCTGCTGGTTACGCATCCCCTGCGCGACCAGGTCGGCCACCCGACGCTCGGTGGGCGTCAACGCAGCCAGCGGATCAACCCGGACCTGACGGCCCAGCGCGGTGGCAGCCACCTTGGGATCAATGGTGATCCGGCCGCGGCCCGCCTCGATGATCGCCTCGGCAAGCCGTTCGGGCGACATATCCTTCAGCAGGAAACCGGCTGCTCCAGCCTGCATTGCCTGCACAACCACCTCGGGGCCATCGAAGGTGGTCAGGATGAGCACGGGCAGACCGGGCACGGAATCAGCGAGCCGGCGGGCAAGTTCCATCCCGCTCATGCCACCGGGCATCCGGGCGTCGCTGAGCACCACGTCGGGGCGATGCCCGGGACTCACCATCGTGAGCGCCTGCTCACCGGAGGCCGCCTCACCCCAGACTTCCACTCCGGGCTGGGTGTTCAGCAGCAACCCCAAACCGCGGCGCAGCAACTGCTGGTCATCCACGATGAGCACTGAGGTCATGCAGTCTCCTGGGGAATACGGGCAGTGATGGCAACCAACCCGGCACAGGGTGCCGATTTCTCGTGCCCGAGCGGGTCAGCCGAGGTTTCACGGGCACCAAACTAGGTGACTTGGAGCCAACGTCGAGCGCCGTCCACCAGCGTCCCAGGGGACGGGACCATGACCGGGGTCATGATTGACCCATGACTCGGGAGTCTGTCCGGGTGGCGCCCGGCTGCCTAGCGTCGCGTCCATGACCAATACCCTGTCCACACATACCGAGGCCGTGGCGCAGCCCGATCGGAAAACCCGGGTGCCCTATCCCGTCCGGATCCTGCTGGTGTGTTTGCTGATGTTCCTCAACGTCTTCTCGGTGCTGCTGTTCTATCCGGTGACGCTGATCCCGGGCTTCACCGAACAGTCCGATACCGCCCTGGAGTGGTGGGGGCAGCTCATGCGGTTGATCCCGGCTGGGGCATCGATTGGGCTGGTCTGGCTGATGATGCGGTTCGTGGACCGGCGGCCGCTGCGCGAGACCGGGCTGCGGTTCACCAGGTGGAGTGTGCCGCTGTGGCTGCTCGGGATTGCCGGGGGAATCGTGGCGGTGCTGCCCGCGTCGGTCTGGCTGACCAGCGCCGGGTTACTGCGTCCCGAAACCGACTACTACGCCGGCTCGACACCGTTCATGACGCTGGTCGGGGTGGTTGTGCTGGGCCTGTTCATGCAGGGCTTTCCCGAGGAACTGTTGTGGCGGGGCTACGCCCTGCAGACCATGCGGGGCCGCCCAGTGCTCGCGGTGCTGGTCTCTGCACTGGTCTTCGGCGCGATGCACTGGTTCTCCGGCGCCGGACAGACCAATGCCGCCGAGCACCTGATCTACTGCTTCGCCGCCTCGGGGCTGGGTATTCTTGCTGGCGCGCTGGCGGTGGCGACCAGGTCGGTGTGGTCAGCGGTCGGGGTCCACTTCGGCCTGCACCTGGCCTACTACTTCAACTCGCTGCTGGACGCAGGGACCGGGCCGCTGCTGTGGGCGGCCGAGGGCGTGGTGTTCTGGGCGCTGGCAGCGATCGTCTACCTGACCGGCAAGCGGGCCTTCGCTCCCCCGATCACGCTGGAGCGGTGAGGCTAGCCGGGCATCCCGCAGGTGCCCGTCACAGCATCGGCGAGCAGGGCCACCTCGTCAGCCACCCAGCCGCGGTACCAGACGCCATCGTTGTGCATGGCCCCCTCGACCACCTCAAGGCGGTGCAGGTTGCCCACTTCCCGGGCCACCTGGCGCGACATGTCGATCGGGATCAGTTCGTCGGCTGATCCGGCCAGCACGACCACCGGCACCGGTGAATCGACAAGCTGATCAACCAGTGGGTACCGGTCGACCATGATCTGCCCGGCCGGTAGCCACGGGTAGTGCACCCTGGCCACAT